>JBGSLW010000212.1:0-13381 GCA_041740495.1 Pirellulaceae bacterium | reverse complement strand
GCGAGCTGCCGCGGTTGGTTCCCAGCGCTGACTTGGCCGGGAGGATCATGCAGAGCATCCAGCGAGAGGCGACCGACCGGACTCCGGTCGCGCCCGAGCACGAGCTCAAAGTCGGCCGCCGAAAAACGGATTTGGTCGGTTCAAGAACGTCGGACCGTTACTTTTCCTTGGCGGGGATGCGGGCCATCACCGGCATTTTGGCGGTTGCAGCGCTGGTGCTGCTTTCTCTCGTCGTGTTTCCCAGATGGACAGGTCCACCGATCGGTGACTTGGCCAGACGGGCGCCGAGTGACACCAACCGGAATCCGAGAGATTCGGTGGCGAGGGACTCGATCGGCACAAACGACTCCGCTGCGGGACAATCCGGCTCACCGGCGGTCGCTGATGCGTTCGCCGGTTCCAGCGGTCGGAAGGACTCGGGCGAACCCAAAGGTGTACCGAATGGACTTGCCAGTAAAACTGATTCTGATGATCCGGCGGTCCCCGACCTGAAGGGTGAATGGGACGGTGTCGCCCCGCGTTGGCCCTCTGGGGTGTTGATCGTGGAGGGAGCTCAAGGTGACCGGAAGCCAGGAGAAGTCACCAGCGCGCCTGAACCGGATCCCGCTATCGCGGAATCGAGACCGTCCGGTCCGCCGACAGCGGGCGCAGAATTCCTGATGGTTGTGTATTTGCCGAAGATGGAAAGCCCGACGGAAGCATGGATCGAATCACTTTTCCGTCAAGCCGAACCTGCGGCGGACGATCCGTCAATCGACGGATTCCAGTCCCGCTTGTCGGATCTGCGCGCGAGAGAGAATCTACCGCCGTTGGACTCGCCCGATCCCTCGGCAATCGCCAATTCAGCGCGGGCTCGGAATCGTTACGTCGTGCAAGCCAATGCTGACTTGCTGCGGTTGATCATCGATCGCATGCCGGGTGCGACGATCGAATGCAGCGCGCTCCAGCCGATAGGCGGTTCGAACGATTCGCCGGAGGCTTTGCCGGTGCCGCGACAGATGTTCCGCGTACTCGAGCCCTTCAAGGCCGGCAGCGAACTGGAGACACCTAGCGGTGAGTTGCCTCGGGCCGATCGGATCTTACGTTCCTTGGGAGTCGACAAGAACTTGCAGCGCGAATACTGCATCTTGTTCGAGTTCCACTTCGGCCATTGAAAGCGTCCAGGCGTCTGCCGGAAGCGTACGCCAGCGGCTGACCGATCCACCTGGAAATTGTGAATTAGCTCGGGGACCGCGGGCGAATCCATAGCAGGTTCACCGGATCGCTGCGAACGATCGCCGGCGAAGCAGTTCCCGCCATCGATTCGTCGGCAGACAGCTCGACCTCGAACGGGATCGAACGACGGTCCGGAGTCATCAGCAGAAATTGGCACACGTGCTGTGCGCCAATCCATCTCCAGGTTCGCCACGGTATGCCGGCGACATGGCGCAACACGGCCAGCAAGGTCTCGGCGTCGGTCGAGGCATCCCAGTCGACTCGCCGGATTCCCAGCTCGATGCGGCGCTGGCTCGCTGGCCGAGGGAGGCTCAATTCGACATTGGGTTGAGCGAACAGGCTCAATCCTGTGGTCACCCAGACGTCACCTCCAGCGTCGCAGTACCGGTGGGACTGGATGTGAAATCGCCCCCGCCAGCGAAACGCGTGCATTTCCAGGGACGGGCCGAACCGATCGGCAATCCCTTTTTGCCAACTCGCCAATTGCGAGGCCCGAATGGACTCGAGTTCAATCTGCCGCCAGAACGCGTCGGCCTGATCGATCCGCTGCCAAAGCGCCGGCCGATCGGGCATCGGCCAACAGACGGTGTTCTCGGCGGTGCAGTCGGCGGCGTATCCGTGAAATTGATCCTGCCCGCTCCAAGGGGGGATCACCGCCAGGAGTCGCTGCCCCTCCAACAACGCGATCGCATTCCCCTCTTCGAACCAGATCACACGCAACGATTCGGCATCTGGAAGCGGCGCCCCCTGCGCATGATTGCAAAAGATCGAGGGCAGGACGGGGGGAACTCCTCGATCCAGGTCGGTCTGGACGAAGGTCATCGGGCCCGGAATCAGATTGCGGACCCAGCAGGCTCGAGTGTCAATTGTCTCCTGTGGGTCGCTGAGAAAAAGGTAGACCACGCGCGAATCGTGCTGCACAATCGCATCCAGCTCTCCCAGTGGTGATCTTTCGAACAACAGAGTATGCAAAGGCTCTGTTTCAGCTTTCATTTCTGCGGAAACCAGTTGAAAATCGGCAGGTCTGCGGGTCATAATGATAGCAGAGAATTTGCACGGGACGTCAATGAGGAGTCGGATATGTCGCGTTGGGAATTGCTGTGCCTGGGTGGCGCCCTGGGTTGGATCGTGGCCGCGATGCCGTGCACCGCTTCCGCTCAATTCCGCTATAGCCCGGACCATCCCGAAGTCCAGGCGATTGTGCGGCGGGCGGCGGATTACCTGCGCACGACGTTACCCTCCGATATGGGACATAAAGTCCTGCGGTCCTTGGCGATTGCCGAAGCGAGTCTGCGGATTGACAAGATGATTCCCGAGGGGGATCCGTTGATCGATAGTGGCGTCGAGGCTGCCATGGCCTACACGCGCGGCGCCGATGGCAGGGCGGTGGACGGTGAGACGATGTACGCAACGGGCGTTTGCGTGGTGTTGCTCTCGTTGTATGGGGATGCCTATCGGGAGAATCTTCAATCGGCGCTGCAGCTGCTGGAGGAGCGACAGCAAGCTGGCGGCGGGTGGGGATACAAAGCGGATGGGACCGCCAGCGATTACGGCGATACCTCGCAAATGCAATATTGCTGCCTGGCGATGTGGGTCTCGAAGCGATTGGGTCTGGAAGTCAAACCGACGATGGCCAAGAATGCGTTGGAGTGGTTGATCGAAACGCAGGCCGGCGATGGGGGTTGGCGGTACCGTGCGACGCGCGGCGACCCGCGGAGCCGGGCTTCCGGCGGCGCCGGTGTCACCTTGTCATTAACCGCAGCCGGAGCGGGCAGCGTTTACATGCTCTCCGATATCTTGGGAGCGACTCCTCCCGCCAAAATCAAGCGGCGGTCGAGGACTCCAGGATTCGATCTGCCGCTGGTGGTTCAAGAGTTTATCCCGACGGTGGACGAAGATCCCAGCACGCAGCCGGCTGAAGGAAGTTCCCAATACGTCAGCGTCGATACCGTCCGCGGTACGATGGGTCGCGCCAATGGCTGGTTGCGGCAGAATTTCCGCCCCGATCCCGAGGCCTGGCGGTACTATTTCCTGTACGGCTTCGAACGATACGCATACTTCCGAGAGGCGATCGAAGGCGAGGTCTCCGAACTGCCCGATTGGTACGATCGCGGCGTCGATTTTCTGAGAGGTATTCAGCAGCAGGACGGGTCTTTCCGCAACGAAGGGGGCGGGGGGGAGTCGCAACCGCCATTGGTTTCGACCGCGTTTGCCGTGTTGTTCCTGGTCCGCAGCACCGAACTGTTGGCGAACGAGACGGTCACCGGACAAGTCCTGGGAAGTCAAGGCTTTCAATCGGGAAAACTCGCGTTGCGGCGAGGGCAGATTGTCAACGAGCAAATTCAACAAAATGTGGAAGACTTCATGCAGGCGATCGAGTCCGGCAAGGAGCTGGACTTAGCCCAGTTTTCCGGTTCGCTCAGCAACCTGATCGTGCCGACCGATCCGGCACAACGGGCACAATATCTGCAACGGCTGCGCGTACTGGTCAACGATGAGGATTTCGACAAACGCTATGTTGCGGTGCGGTATTTGGGCTCGGTCCGCGAATTAGACAATGTCCCGGCGCTGATCTACGCGATGACCGATCCGGCGCCGGATATCGTGGTAGCCGCCCATAACGGCCTTCGCTTTATCAGTCGAAAAATCGACTCGATCCAGCTTCCGGCCGGGGCCAACCGGGAGAATTGCAAGGGGATCAAGGAACAGTGGGAAAAGTGGTACTTGTCGGTGCGGCCCGGCGCCGATTTAATGTATGAGACTGAGCGTTAATGGGTGTCGATAGCGGCACGACGCTCCGCGTCGTGACTGCGTTGTGACTGCGTTGGTGGTTATTGGTGTTTGTTTTTAGGGATCCGCGACGCGGAGCGTCGCGCCACTCAGTTCAGGCCTAGGTCGTCGGAGAAATTGCGATGAGTTCTGTCACCACCGGCCAATACCAACTCAATACGCGGACGTCGTGGTACGACCGAATCTCGGGTGCGCTATCGACGGGAGTTCTGGTATTTGGAACCTTGTCGACGTTGCTGTTCCTGATGTGGCTAACGACAATCACTCCCAAACGAAATGCGAATCTCGCGATCACGGAGGTTCCGCTTCCCGGAGATCCGGGAGAGGACAAGCCGTTGGGGGTGGCGGATGATATCCTTGAGCCAGGGGTTGAGGACTTCCCGGAGGTCGACGTTCCGCAACTCGCCGACGCAGTGGAAGCGGTGACCGATGCGCCTTCCCGTTTTCGCGGGATGCTGGCAGCGGTCGACGGGAACGCGGCGGAAATGGGCAAAGGCCGTGGCCTGGGATCACTCGGCGGCGGCGGCGGCGGCGGGGGCGGAAAAGGGTACGAACGCTGGGTAATTGAATATGAAGCGGATAAGGTCTCGGTCTATATCAACCAGCTCAATACATTTGGCATTCAAGTCGGAGCGGTGCACAAGGTCTTGGACGAAATCGACTTGATCTTTGACTTGGGATCGCGGCCTCGCACTCGTCCGGCCAAGCGTTCGGAAGAAAAGCGCGTGTACTTTGTCCACACCTCGGGCAAGGTCAAGCAGTTTGACCAGAATTTTGCTCGGCAAGCTGGGATCAATCCCAGCGGTAAGATCTTGGTCCAGTTCTATCCGCCTGAAACCGCCCAGATGCTGGCGGGTTTGGAGGCAGCCGAGGCCCAAACGCGCGGAATCGAAATCAAGAACATTCGCCGAACCGTCTTCAAGGTTCGGCCAAAAGGAAACGGCTACGAATACTACGTGGCCGACATGCAACAGAAATAGCGATCGAACGTCCAAGTTGAGGAGGTTCCCATGCGCTGTGGTTGGCCCGGAGATTCTTGCTCGCGCACCAAGCGATCGCTCCAGGACAGCATTCGAAGTGCTCTGTTCGCCGGAATCGTCGTCTTCAGCGTTTGGTCCTTCGTCCTGATGTTGCATTGGGTGATGCTGAAGGGGCGGGAAGCGGCCCCGCCAGATGGCTTGGATGACGGATGCTTTTATCCGTGGCCCGAGTACGAGATTGCACCTTCAACGGAACATGCCTCGATTCCTGGAGTCGAGAACGATCCAGAAATTGACAGCCACCAATTGTTGGAATTGACATCGTTGGAAGTCGGAGAGTCGGGTTCATTTTGTACCTACGGAATCGGATGCTCAGCGAATCGACCGGCAGACGGCCAAGCGAGCAGGAGTGGATCTGAACGACCGAATCCTGGTCCAGTTGGTCCCGAACCAAGTATCCCAGAAGCTCATCCAACTGGAACAAGCCAATGCCGATGAGCGGGGGTTAGACTTAACCCAGATTCGTCGTACCGTTTTCAAGATTCGGGCGAATGGCCCCGATTTCGAATTCTATGTGGCGGAGCTAATTCCGATCGCGAAGTAATCGCGCTTCCCACGAGGCTCTCCGCCGCTCTTCGACGTTGGGTGCATGGGGCCTATTCCACTCGGCGGGTGGAACGCCGATTGGGGCGATAGCCTGGGGCATTCTCGTGCCGCGAGCGCTTCTTCTTTTTGGACTCGCGCGGGGAATCCCCCGGACTTGGTAACGCGCTGGACTGCGAATTGTCCGGGGCGGGTCCGTCGATCTGGTGGACGTATTTTCCGCTGAATTGTTCGCCAGCCAGCTTGCGGCGGCGTTCGATCGCTTCTCGCGGTGGGCGATCCGGGATAAGGCAATCGCAGCCGGCCCCGATCAAGTCCTGCCGGCCCGCTTCGCGGAGCGCATCGCGGACCTCGAAGTAATTCTCCGGCTTGAAAAACTGCATCAGCGCCCGCTGCATTTTTCGTTCACGCATTTTGCGGGCGATGTAGACCGGCTTGCCGGTGAACGGATCGATCCCCGTGTAGTACATGCTGGTGGCGACGTCCATCGGCGCCGGGATAAAATCCTGAACCTGGTCGGGACGGTAACCGCTCCGTTTGAGGTACAACGCCAAATCGATCATCGCATTCAAGTCGCTGGCGGGATGGCTGGCGATGAAATACGGGACCAGATGTTGTTTTTTCCCGGCGCGGCGCGACGCGGTCGTGAAGGTTTGAGCAAATCGCGAGAAATTCTCCACGGCCGGTTTCCGCATCTTGTGCAGCACTTCGGGATCCGTGTGTTCGGGTGCGACCTTGAGCAGCCCTCCGACATGGTGTTGCGCCAGTTCCGCGATGTACTCGGGGGAGTTCGCCGCCAGATCCATCCGAATCCCGCTGGCCACCAGGACTTTGCGAATGCCCGGGACACTGCGGGACTTCCGCATCAGTTCGATCAGCGGACCGTGATCGGTCCCCAGCAGTTTGCAGATCGTGGGGTGGACGCAGGACTGTCGGCGGCAGATCGCTTCGACATCGGGCTGCGTGCACCGCATCTGATACATATTGGCGGTGGGCCCTCCGATGTCGCTCACGATCCCCTTAAACGATGGGGCCTCGGCCATCGTTTGCAATTCCGCCAGGATCGATTGCTGGCTGCGCGACTGGATGATTCGGCCTTGGTGGGCGGTGATCGAACAAAACGTACAACCGCCGAAGCAGCCGCGCATGATCGTGACGGAGTCCTTGATCATCCCCATCGCCGGAATCGGCTGCGTGTACCGCGGGTGGGCCTGACGGGTATACGGCAGGTCGTAGATCCGATCCATCGCATCCTGGCTGATGGGGAGAGGGGGCGGATTCACGACGATCGCCTGGCGTTCGTGCATCTGCACCAACTGTCGAGCATTGTAGGGATTGGTTTCCTGGTGGATGACGCGCGTGGCAACGCTGAACTTGAGTTTGTCGTCCCGAACTTCTTCGAAGGAGGGAAGCTGGAGGGCTTCGGCGGGGGGGGGCTCGCTGGCGCCCAACGCGAAGGCGACTCCACGCATCGTGCGCAAATCGCGCACGGACTCACCGCGAGCCAGCCGCTGCGCGATATCGACGATCGCATTTTCGCCCATCCCGTAGACGACCAAGTCGGCTTTGCTATCCAAGAGGATCGAGCGCCGGACGCGGTCGCTCCAATAATCGTAATGGGCAAACCGTCGTAGCGAGGCCTCGACTCCACCTGCGATGATGGGAACTCCTTTGAATGCTTCCCGAGCCCTCTGACAGTAGACCAATGTGGCGCGATCGGGGCGCAGGCCAATCTCACCGCCGGGCGAATAGGCGTCGCTGTTGCGGACTTTTTTGTTGGCCGTGTAATGGTTGATCATCGAGTCCATGTTGCCGGCGCTGATGCCGAAAAAGAGCCGCGGCCGACCGAACTCCCGCCAGGCATCGCAATTCTGCCAAGCGGGTTGGGAGATGATCCCCACGCGAAATCCCGCGGCCTCCAGCGTCCGTCCCAAGATCGCCATCGCAAAGCTGGGGTGGTCGATGTAGGCGTCGCCGGTAACGATGACCACGTCGATTTCGTCCCAGCCCCGCTCCAGCGCCTCTTCGCGCGACATCGGCAATGGTTGCCGCTGCGACAGAGCGAGGGTCTGTGGCGGGATCTGCAGAAGAGCCTGGTCGCCGAACCGGGATGGCTGAATCACAGGCAACGAAATCGAGGGTGCTGCCATGGTGTTCAATCCAGGGGGAACTCGTCTTCGGCAGCTTCATCCCGGTAGATCGGGAGAAAGCGGTAATAGACTTCCAAGGTCATAATCGCCAATGCGGTGCAGTAAATTCGGCCGCCGGCGCGAATCCCGTCGTCGCTGCCAGGGTTGAAGTACCAACTCCCCTTCGTCGGGCCATCGACCGATTGGGACCGCACCAGGTATTCGCGCATCTTCTGATCCCACGCCTGCCAGTATTCGCCGCCGAATTGTCGCATCGTCTGGGTGGCATAGTAGTTGTAATACATGTTCGGATTCTCCCCCAAAGAGGGCCCGATGTTGTTCAAATAGGCCATCCCGCGTTGCAGGGCAGGGTGTTCCCGTTTCCAACCGGTGTAGATCCGACAGAGCAAGCCGACCGCAGTCATCGAGGGGGTGGGGGAGTTCGTTCCGATCTGATAAGTGTAGCGTGCGCCGGAGAAAACGGAGACATTGTCCAGGAAGCGAATCGCCCCCTTCGTCATTTTGGGTGCGACCTCCAAGTCCCCCATCGAGGCGCTTTTGAGGGCCATCAGCTGCCAGCCGGTAACGGAGAGGTCTCCCGGTTGGCGGATCTGATATCGCCAGCCTCCGGTCTGCGGATCCTGGTGGACACCCAGGTAATTGATCGCCGCTTGGGCGGGACTATACAGCCGGGTGTCCTTCGTCATCGCATAGGCTTCTGCCAACGCGATCGAGGCCAAACCGTGGGCGTAGATCCCGCCCAAGTAATGGGGGTCCATCAGTTTTCCGGCGGTCTTGTTGACCGGGACCTGATGGACGACCAGCCAGCTGAGCGCTTTTTCGACTTCGGCCTGGTAGTCCCCTTCCATATGCGTTTGCCCGTTTCCTAGAAACGCCAGCAGGCACATGGCCGTAGCGGCGATCTTGCAATCCTCCAATTGGCCAGGGTTGGGCGAAGTCCGTTTGCCGGGGCCGAGTTGATGATTGAAATTCCAGCTGCCATCTTCTTGCTGGTGATCGCGAAGCCATTGCAGCCCGAGCGCCACCGATTGTTCGGTAGCGGCCGAGGCGCCCAGATTGCCGCGGGCAGTTTTGTTTTGCAGGGAGCGCCCGGTCAAGTCGCTCTCTCCCGTCACGGGCGCACCGGCCAGATCGCCGCTGACTTCAACGCCCAAGTCCGCCGTGTTGAGGATGTCGGTCATCGACAATGCCTCGGGAAGTTCGGTGAGGTTGGGGGCTTCCACCAGGGTGTCCAGCGTCGGTTCGGTGACCTCGCTCGGCTCGAAGTCGAGCGCATCGCTGAAGTCCTCCAGCGGCTCCAGGTTGATTTCGGTCGGAGTGTCCAACGCGGGTGCGGCGTCGCCGGCGACCAGATTCACAATTTCTTTGGGTGGCACCAAGATCGGGATGATCGCCAGCAGGATAATGACCACGACGTGCAGAATGAAGCTGGTCAACCAACTGGGGATGTATTGAAATATCAGGACGCGGGACGATTCCAGATTTTGATCGTCCGCGGCCGGGTTGGCGTCGGCGGGTGGTGGAGGGGCCGATGCGGATTCTGGTCGAGATGCTGACACAATTGGACTCGATGGAACGGCTTGCCCCGCGGGGGCGGAAGGTGCGGTTGGCCTCCCCCGAAAAAACTCCTATGCTACGCAGATTATATCCACTTCATCGGCAAAACGAACCTCCGTTGTGAATTTGGCTGCAAGGCCCGGTGGCTCTCCGTTTTCCGCAAAATCGATTCCGAATTCCGAATGTTGATTGCGTCAACCATCGAACAGGTCCGGGATTTTGTGGTTGCCGGGCGGCGGTCCGGGAAACGGATCGGCTTGGTCCCCACGATGGGGGCACTGCACTCTGGACATCTGAGTCTGGTGGAGGCTCTCCGGATCGACTGTGATCTGCTGGCGGTAAGTATTTTCGTGAATCCGACGCAGTTCGGTCCACACGAAGACTTGGCCGCCTATCCCCGGACGCTGGAGAACGACTGCGCCGAACTGCGAGCGGCGGGAGTCGATCTGGCGTTCGTGCCCAGCGTCGACGTGATGTATCCGGCGGAGGCCAGTACCCGTATCGTCCCCCCGGCGGTCAGCCGTCTGTGGGAAGGGGAGTTTCGACCGACCCATTTCGCGGGCGTGGCGACGGTGGTGTTGAAACTTTTTCAAATCGTTCAACCCGACGTCGCCTGCTTTGGCCAAAAGGATTACCAGCAGTCGCTGGTGGTGCGGCACCTGGTTCGGGACTTGAACGTGCCCGTCGAGATTCGCGTCGCGCCGACGATGCGCGATGCGGACGGTTTGGCGATGAGTTCGCGCAATCGGTATCTATCGGCGGATCAGCGGCAGATCGGATTGTCGCTTTGGCGAACCCTCCGCTGGGTCGCAAGCGAAATCGAGCGCGGGGCCGAGGATGGGGTGGAGCTGCGCAATGGAATGCAACAAATGTTGATCGACGGCGGGGTCGATCGGATCGATTATGCGGTTGTGTGCGACCCGCAAACTTTGGCGCTCATGGATCGCGTCCGCCGGCCGGCGGTGGCGCTGATTGCAGCCCGCGTCGGCGCAACGCGATTGATCGACAATTGGATTGTGAGGTAGGAATGCTGCAGACGCTGTATGTCGTGCCGCACGGGTTCATCGCCGGGCCGCTGTTGTGGATCTGGGTGGGGCTGTCGCTCTTGGGCTTGTTCTGGAGTTTGCGGCAACGGAAGCTCGGCGAAGCGCTCAGTGGGGTTCTTCCCCTGGCGATTGGCGGATTTCTGGTGATTCGATTCGTGATCCCCCAGGTGGAAGTGCTGGGACTGAATCCCGTCGATCCGGATGGTCCGCTGATCCCGCTGGGACTGGCGATTCGCGGCTACGGGTTGTTTCTGATGTTGGGGATTATCGCCGGAATTTCCGCTTGCGTCCTTCGCGCGGAACGGGTGGGGATTCGCGCCGACAAGATTGTCGGACTTTGCTTTTGGTTGATCATCGCCGGTTTGATAGGAGCCCGAGTCTTTTATGTGGTCCAGAAATGGCCAACCTACCGCGACCAATCGGGCGTGCAATTGTTGTTGAAGTTGGTCGATATGACCGAGGGTGGCTTGGTCGTCTACGGCAGCCTTTTTGGAGCGCTGGTCGCCTGGTGGGTGTATTGTCGTTGGAATCGACTGGCGACGTTGCAGGTCGCGGACATCATCGCGCCGGGGATGCTGTTTGGGTTGTGCCTTGGGCGTATCGGTTGTTTGATGAATGGTTGTTGCTACGGGGAGGTCTGCCAGATCGACGGGCTCGGTTTGCGGTTTCCGGCGGGATCCGCGCCGTATTATCGCCATTTGGAGACGGGCGAGTTGCTGGGGATGGAATTGGACGACCCCGCCCTGACGGCAGACGGACGCCCGGGGCCGCGAAAGGTCCGTTCGGTGGCAACCGGTTCACTGGCAGCGCGGTATGGGATTGACGCGGGGGACCAAATTGCCGGAATGGGAATACCGTCCGATCTTTATTTGCGAGGGATCAAGCAACAGGCCTTGCCGATCCGGGCACCGGACCATGCCAATATGGCCATCGAGGTCGTGGGCAAACCGCTGGTGGTGATTCCGATAAAAGATCTGCCGGACCGGTCGCTGCCGATTCACGCGACGCAAATCTATAGCGCCCTCGATGCATTTCTTTTGGCGATGGTGTTGTGGTTTTACTATCCGTTTCGCCGCGCCGATGGGGAACTGCTGGCGGCAATGTTGGTTCTGTATTCGATTTCGCGATTCCTGATGGAGGAAGTCCGAGGGGACGAACTGGGGGTCCTGGGAACTCGGTTTTCGATCAGTCAGGTCGTGGCCATGATCGTCTTGCCGATCGGCGTGGCGCTCTGGTTTGGGCTGCGCCGGAATCAAAGAAACCGCAGGCTAGCGCCTCGCGGCTGATTTTAAGGCGAGCGGCCAGAGTGGCTGATTTTGAGGCGAGCGGCCAGAGTGGCTGATTTTATGGCGAGCCGCTAGAGCGGCTGGCGGCCGGAAAGTGCGTCCGCCAGGATTTCCTTGTTGGTGTGTTCCAGGATGCTGCCGGAAGTGATACCGCGGGCCAGCCGAGTCAGCTTGACGGGATACCCGGCGAACAGATTGGAAATATGCAGCGCCGTGCCATCTCCCTCGACCGTCGGGTTGGTGGCGAGAATGATTTCTTTGAATTCGCCGTGGTGGACTCGATTGACCAATGGGTCCAAGGTCAATTGATCCGGGCCGATCATTTCCAAGGGTGCGATTCGCCCAAGCAGGACGTGGTACAGCCCCTTGTACATCCCGGAGTTCTCCAGCGCGATCAAGTCGCGAGGTTGCTCGACAACGCATAACAGGCTTTGGTCGCGTTTGGGATCGCGGCACACCAGGCATTCCTCCGCTTCGGCGAGGTTATAGCAAGTCTTGCAGTAACGCACCTTGGTGCGCACGTCCCGGATAGCGTCCGCCAGTGCGATCGCTTCGGTGGCTGGAATCCGCAGAATATGGTAGGTCAATCGCTCTGCAGATTTTCGACCGATACCGGGGAGTTTGGAGAGCAGTTCGATGACGTGGGCGACTGCTTCGGTGATTTGGGCCATCGTTGTCACTAACCCCGGGGCTGGGTGGCGTCGGAATCGTTTTCCGCAGAGAATCGCTCGAGCATTTTCCCCATATCCGGCAGTTCGAGCCCGCCGGTGAGGTCTTTCATCGCTTCCAGGTGCAACTGTTTGGCTTTGGTCAACGCCTGATTGATCGCGGACGGCAACAACATCTCCAGCATTTCCTTGTCCCCTTTCGCCATGAGCAACGGATCGATGGTGACCTTGACGACTTGAGATAGGCCGTTCACGTGGACGACAACCATATCGCCGCCGGCGGATCCAACGACGGTTTTTCCCATCAGCACGCGGGACATCTCTTCCATTTTCCCGGTGATTTCCCCGGCGTTTCGCATGAGCGAGGCCAGGCCGGCGATTCCTTTAAACATGGGTAGCTCCAATGCGATGCTTCAAGCGGACGGTGGGGGTGGGGGTGGGGGAGTTGGGGGAACCTTACTTCGGTTTCCCCTGCCAGACATCGATCACTTCGCCGGCGAACAAGTCGACGGCGCGTTGAATCAACGGATGCCGTTCCAAATCACGGCGTTGTTGCATCCGCGACTGGGGTGGCGGCGGGGTCGTCGGCGCGGCGTCGTCGGACGTCGCGATGAACTCGACCGAGCAAGCGTGTCCGGTGACCGCCTGAAGTGCTTCGCCGATCCGTTGGACACGATCGGGGCGGACACAAAGTTTTCGCAGTTTCTCAGGGAGGTGAACGACCAAGACGCGATCGCCGCGCAACTCCAGAGAATGGAACTGGGCAATCATGTCGGCGGTGGTGTCGTTCAACTGTCGCAATGCGGCTTGCCAGGTCGACTCGAGATTTTCGCGCGTTAACGGTGTTGGGACGACCGTCGGCTCGGTGGACACATCGCTTAGGGAGCCGTGCTCACGGAGGGGACCGTCGGCTTCTTTTTTTTTTGCGAGGCTTGGCGTTGGTTCAGAAGCGGCGGGCTGGGACGCCAAGTCCGGTGGATCGGTCGCCTGGGTCGTGATCGTCGGGACAGATGCGGTCGCAGGCGGTCGCGGACTGGAGGTCGGTTGCGGCCGGCTGGTGGTGGGGCGCGAACCGGCGCCGCTGGC
>JBGSLW010000211.1:0-11889 GCA_041740495.1 Pirellulaceae bacterium | reverse complement strand
CCGAGACAGGCTCGGTGGGGAGGAGGAGCTGATCGTGGCGTCAGGCGGGGGTGCCCGAAATTGATTCGGCGGTCGGCGAACCTCCCAGGGCGAAGCGGCGGTGTGAGCGACGGAGCGTGCTCCATAACCAATACGACAGGACCCCGACGACGGCCGCGACAAACAGAGTGACCCCGAGAATGAGTCGTCCGAGTCGCGTGGCCAAATCGCGGACCGGTTGCCGAATCGATTCGTAATCTTCGGCGGCGATCACAAGCAGTCCAGTGCCGGGGCGCTCGGTCGTCGCACCGTTGATCCGCCGCGAAGTCCGTTGGACTTCCGCTTTGCCGGCGACCATGCGTGCGCCGGCTCGTGCCGGGGTCCCCGCGGCCGCTACCAGTGGATCGACGAACAACATGCCGCCTTCGGCCAACTGTTGCAGGTCGACGCGGGTCTCGGCGTCGGCGGGCAAAGGGGCCGGCTGTTGCGGCGTCGCGTGCAACTTGGGGTGTTCCAGCACCGCGCCGTAGTATTGGCTGGGTCGACCGTCGACCAGCATGGCATACTGCCGCGGCCCGTTTTCGAACTCGACGAAATCTCCCATCTCGGTGGTGACGGCGATCAGCCCCAGAAATTGGCCTGACTCGACAATGGGAGTCGAGAAGGCGATTTTCCAGGTGGCAGTCGCCTGGCTCTTGAAGACCCCAGACAAGTGCGATCCTGTCAGATGTCGGCGGCGGTTCGGATCGGGGTCGACGTCGAACACCGTGTTTTCTCCGGTCCGGCGCACCAAGTCATCGACAAGGCCGCTGAAATACGATCGGTAAGCGTAGTTGCGACCCAGCGTTTGCGACGGAGAGGGTTCGTAAAAAATCGAAGCGATTTGGTTGCCGTAGGGGTCGCTGATGAACCAGCTGGCGGCGTCCGGTAGCGCGGTGTTTTGAGTCAATCGATGCAGTGCATCCTGCAGCGCCAAGCGCGCAGGATTTTGGAGAAACTCCTGCCGTGTGGGCTCGAGTTCTGGGTCGTCGTTGCCGCGCGGGTCGGCGATGGCCAGGCGAAATCGCGCGAGGTTGGCATCCGTGAACGCCGTTTTCAACAACCCCACCAGTTGGGGATCGACCGCCAGGCTTTCGACGGCGCGGAAGTAATCGTCGATTTGTTCGCCGGCGGAGCGGGCCGCTAGTTGAGCAGCCCAGCGGTTGCTTTCGGCGGCCTTCGCCAGAACTGTTTGCTCCGATTGCGCCAAGGCATTGCGGTACAAGTTCCAACCGAAGAACGACATCCCGGCCAGGAGGGCCACGGGAACCAGAATCCCCACGACCAGCAGCGGTCGGTGGGCGAGCGATTTCTCACGTTGCCGCAGGGCCTGCAGCAAGCTGTGGACGTTGGGGAAGCGGCGGCGCGGATCGACTGCGATGCAACGATCGATGATCTCGGCCAGCATGCGGTCCATCCCCGGGACCTTGCGATGTTCGTTCGGCTTGGGGGCGGCGGCGACTGAGCGCCGATAGGCGGCCAGCCGATCGTCGATCCCGGCGATCCCCTCCAATTCTGCGATTCGTTGGGGATCGCGGAACGGGGGCGCACCGGTGAGCATCCGGTAGAGCAGCGCGCCGAGCGCATAGACGTCCCACCGCGCGTCGGGCACGGCGTTCAGGTCGGCTTGTTCGGGGGCCATGAAGAACAACGTCCCCAGCGACGGAGTTTGCTCGTGCGATAGGCGAGCCTGGCCGAAGTCCGCCAAACGCGGCTTGTGGTCCTGGTCCAAGAGAATATTCCCCGGCTTGAGATCGCAGTGCAAGATCCCTTTGCCGTGGAGGTGGGCCATCCCCTGCGCGCATTCCTTGAAGATATCGATCGCTTTCTCGACCGAGAACTTCGCTTGCTGCTCCAAGTGCTCTTCCAACGAGCCGTGCTGGATGTAGTCCATCACATAATAGGGGGGCTCGGCGTTCCAACCGACATCCAGGAGCTGGACGACGTAGCGGTCGGCGGCGAGTGCAGCGAGCTTCTCGACTTCGCGAGCCAGCAGGGTTAAATCGACGGTCGAGCGGCGGGTATAGAACTTGATTGCCACCTGCCGGCCGGTGGTGCGATCGACCCCCGACCAGACTTCGCCATACGCGCCGGAACCGATAAACGTCTGCAAGGTGTAACCGCGGACTTCGGCGGGGGGTTCGCTGGGTCGCAGACTCAGCCGGCGGGCGGCTTGCAACTGTTCGGGCGATTGCCCCTGCGTCGGTTCGTTGGTCATCGCCTGGGCGGTCTGGGTTGAACGGAAAACAGCGCTCGAGCGGAAATCGATGCGGCTTGAGGTTGGCGGCAAATTGCAATTCGTTTGATTTTAACGCCGACCAATCAAAAGACGAACGGGCGGAAGGGCCGCGTCCCGGTCTCAGCCAAGAATCCGAGTCGTCAGGCGAATACCATGGTTTGACACGGTTACCATCGTTTGACACGTTTGCGATTGTGTGACATTGTTACCATTGTTTGACTCCGTGCCGGCGATTAGGCTTAGAGCCTACCCAATCGCCGCCAGCCCCCTCACCCTGCTCCCGCCCCCGCAGCGGGGGAGAGGGTAATGCGATAGGTTCGTATGCGATTGAACTCCTGATTTCGCCTCAGGCTGCCTGTGACTGTCGAGAAGAGCGGACCACTGGTTCGAATTGAGAACATCGTCAAGTACTACGGATCGACTTGCGCGCTGGATCACGCCAGCCTGCAGGTTGGTCCGGGCATTACCGGGCTGTTGGGGCCGAACGGCGCTGGGAAATCGACGCTGATCAAGATCATTTTGGGGCTGGTCCGCTTCCAAACCGGGGAGGGACAGATCCTGGGGTTGGACTTGCAGCGGCAGGGTCGGCGGATCCGGGAGGTCACCGGGTATATGCCGGAGGATGATTGCTACATTCCTGGCATGAGCGGCGTGGAGGTGGTTCAGTTTTCTGCGGTGCTGGCGGGGCTTCCGCCGATCGAGGCCCTGCGGCGTGCCCATGAAATTCTGGATTTCTGCGGGGTCCAGCAGGAACGCTACCGCGATATCGAAACGTATTCCGCGGGGATGCGGCAAAAGGTCAAATTCGCCTCGGCGATCGTGCACGACCCCCAACTGTTGATCTTGGACGAGCCGACGTCGTTTCTGGATCCCGAAGAGCGGGAGGACCTGCTGAACCGGATCAAGCTGTTGTCGCACGACTTTGGCAAGGCCGTGATCTTGTGCACGCATATTCTCCGCGATGTGCAGATGGTCTGCGACGAAGTGATCATTCTGCTCAAGGGCAAAGTTCGCATGAGCGGCTCGATGGAAACGCTCAGTCGTCCGTCGGAGCCGGTGACCGAGCTGCAGATCGAAGGGGATTCCGCGGAGATGATCCGCCGGCTCGAGTTATCCGGGGTCCACTGCCAGTCGAACGTGGCAGGGGGAATTCGCGTTTTGTCCGATCGGCCCGCCGACTTGCAAACGGTGTGGCGAGTCGCCAACGAACTGAACATTTCGGTGCAATCGATCGCCCCCGCTCAGAATTCGTTGGAAGAGATCTTCATGACGGCGGTCCGAGAAGAGGCGGGGGCACATGCCAATCAATAACCTCGGCTACCGCAAGTGGATTGGTCCGTTCACCGGTTCGCTGCTCCGCTGGACCGCGATCACGCAATCGGGCATCACGATCGCGATGAAGAGCAAATGGATCCAGCGGATGCTGCTGATTTCATTCCTCCCGGTGGTCTACATCGGCACCGGCTTTTTTTTCTTTGAGAAGTTCATGGAGGATCAGAGTAGATCGCGGCGCGTGGCGGGCACGATCGAAGCGATGCGCGAACGGATTTTGGAGGACGAACGGATTCCGGACGAAATTCGCCGGCAGTTGATGGAGGAATTGCCGGAGACGCTGGACGATGAGCGGATCCCGGACGCATTGCAACAGCGGATCGACGAGGCGCTCGATTCGCAGATTTCGCACCGCGATTTGCCCGAGCCCCTGCAAGGGCTTCCCGATGTCGAGAAGGTCATCAAAAGCCTGGCGACCGACGAGCCCCGCGTGGCGCGACATACCACGTGGTGCTGGATGCTGATGACTTTCTTCCGCTACCCGCAAGGTCTGCTGATGTTGATCATGGTGGGGCTGATCGTCCCTCCGCTGATCGCGCGCGATTTGCGTTCGAAGGCCATTTTGATCTATTTTTCGCGACCGATCGGACGGTTCGAATACCTATTGGGAAAGCTGGCGATTCCGGCGACCTTTCTGTTCTTGATTACCGCCCTGCCGGGGCTGATCTTGTATTTGTTCGGCATCTTGTTGTCCCCTGGTTTTTTTGTGATCGCCGATACCTGGGACATCCCCTTTCGCATCCTGATCGCCACGGCCGTCTTGGTGATCCCGACCTCTTTGCTGGCACTCATGTTTTCCTCCCTGACGCACGAAAGTCGTTTTGCGACGTTCGCCTGGTTTGCCATTTGGGGTCTGGGGGGAGGCGCCTACTTTGTGACATGGGCGACGCATCTCAAGCCCGATGAATTGGAGTCGGGCAGGTTGGCTACGCTCGCGCCCCAATGGTCGATGCTGTCCATTTTCAACACCGTGGGCGACGTGCAGGCCTGGGTCTTCGGCCTGCAGCCGTCGTTCGCCGCGGTGGCGCCGCTGGTCGGACTGCTGGCGGCAATTTCAATTTTCTCGTTCGTGATCTTGTTGCGGCGGATCCAAGCACCGCTCAACGTGTAACTGGAGCGCTGGGACCACGCCATCGCATGATCGAATTTCAAAACGTTACCAAGTTGTACAAGAGCGTCCTGGGGGTCAACGAGATCAACGTCTCGATGGCCTCGGGCGCGTATGGTCTGTTGGGACCGAACGGGTCGGGCAAGACCACCCTGATCAACTTATTGATCGGGCAGTTGAATCCCACGATCGGCCAAGTCCGCCTGTTCGGGGAGAATCCGCGGGGGAACGACCACTTGCTGCGGCGCGTCGGTTTGTGTCCGACCACGCACCCGGAGATTCCGCGGATCAGCGGTTGGGAATGGGTGCAATTCCTGGTACGACAGCATGGATTCAGCTGGGCCGAGGCCGATCAGCGGGCCCGCGCCGCGTTGGAACAGGTGCGGATGACCGAGGCGATGCATCGCCCGATCAATACCTACTCCCTGGGGATGCGGCAGCGCACGAAGTTGGCTCAGGCAATCGCCCACGATCCCGACTTGTTGATCTTGGACGAACCGTTCAACGGACTCGATCCGGTCGCTCGACACGAAATGACCGAACTGCTGCGGGGCTGGCGACAGAAGGGAAAGAGCCTGATCGTCGCCAGTCACGTCTTGCACGAAGTCGAAGCGATCAACCCGTCGTTCTTGCTGTTGTCCAACGGCCGCCTGCTGGCTTCGGGTTCGGCGCGCGAAGTCCGCTCGCTGCTCACCGAGATCCCCAGCACGATCCGCATCCGCTCCTCGTCGGCTCGCCGTCTGGCCGCGTTGCTGGCCGCCCACCCCGATACCGACTCGTTGGTGATCTCTGCCGACGAGCAGGAAGTCAGCGTCTCGACCCGTTCGCCCGCCGCGCTGTATGCGGTGCTGCCGAATTGGACCCGCGAGCACGACCTGTTCATCCACGGGATTTCGTCCAGCGATACGTCGCTGCAGCAACTCTTCACGACGTTGATGCAGATCCACCGTGGGCAAACCCGCACGCGCCGGCCGTTGCCGCAGTCCGCGGAGACCAGCGCTTCGTCCACCACCGTCTAGAGAAAAAGGTCCGCCCGATGAGCACGATCAGCAAGTCTTTGTCGCTGATGCAATTCGAGCTCCGGCGATCCTGGACGCTGGGACGCATGTCGGCGTTCTGGGTGTTATCGCTTTTCCCGCCGACGATCGTCCTGTTGGTGACGCTGACGATTCGTGGGATCCCCCAGTTCGTCCCGATCGTCTTTTTCTTGACGTTCATCTCGTGCATTCTGGCGATGCTGCTGTGGGCGACGCCGAACGTGTACGCCGAGCTGGAGAATCGCAACTGGATTTTCGTCACCAGTCGTCCGGGCGGACGCATTTCGCTCTTGATCGGCAAATGGATGACCGCGGTGATTGCGGCGTTCTTGGTTTGCCTGGTGGCGACGACGCTTTCTTGGGCCATTGTCATACTGCGCAGCGACCAGTTGCACCGGGAAGGGTTGTTGCTGGTAGGGAAGTTATGGATCCGCTCACTGTGGGTTTGGGCATTGGCCTGCGTCAATTACGCCGCCTTGTTTTCGCTGATTGGCGTGCTGTTTCAGCGGCGGGCGATGGTGATCGCAACGATCTACACGCTAGTCAACGAGGGGATCTTGGCGTTTGTGTTTGCGTTGATCAGCAAGTTTTCCGTCCGCTACCATTTGGTAGGGGTCTCGTACCACATGTTCGACTGGTTCTTCCCGGGACAGCGGCCCGATCGAGAGATGTTGGAGATGAGTATCCTGGGGTTGCCGCTGTGGGCGAATTACCTGGCGCTGGCGTTGATCCCGGTAGCGTGCCTGACGGCCGCTGCGTTTATCATCCGCTACCGGCAGTATCTCACCGCCGACGAAGTCTAGAGCCTATTCCCATACCGTTCGGCCCCCTCACCCTGCCGTCTCGCCCGAAGCGGGGGAGAGGGTAATGGGATAGGCACTTAGACGGCTTCTCGGAGGCGCATCGCGGGCGGATGATGGTCGGCCATCTCGCGCAGCAATTGCCGCCAGGCGACGGGGCTGCCGGGGGTGACACGACCGAGAATCCGCGGCATTTCCGCCCCCGTCAACCAAGGGAGGCTGGCCGGCAACTGGTCGATGAACAGGATTCCCAGGAGAGCGACCCAGGCGGCTTGAACGGAGCGGGGGTCGAAGCCAAACTCCTCCAGGATCCGGCACGACGCCTGGGGGAACGTCTGCAGCAGCGAGCTTGTCCAGAGCGACATATCGCGATTGGACTCCACTGCCAGGATAAATTCCAAGGAAGAGGCCCCCACCGATGCATTCAGCCATTGGGCGAGGTCGCGCGCAATTTCGTTTGCCCGTTGCATCCTCTCCGCGGCGGTGCCCTCCAGTTCGGCTTCCCAGCGTCGAAATTGGATCGCCGGATAGAGTTCGTCCAGTCCATCGGAGGGAGGCAGTAGGGTTGCTGAGATATCGTCGGCGACATGGAGCAGCAGGCGCGTCTGATCGGCGACCGGAGCCGTGCGGTCCGCCAGCGCGATCCAACTGGCAAGCGGAGTCAGCGGCCGTCCGTGGCCTCCCGCCGCCACGTCCTTGGCAGGCAGGGCGTCGATGACGCAGACTCCGGTCTGTTCCGCCAGGGTCTCGGGATGGGAGAGCGGCAAGTAGCTGCGTTGGCCGTCGAATTCGAGCCGCCAAAATCCTGGGTCCCCCACTGCCGCCGCGACGAGCTGTTCGCCCAGTTTCCCGCAGGCTGCCCGAGCTTGTCGCAGCAACGGGGCTTGTTGGGATGCCAGGTCCTGACCGCATTCGGCCATGAGGGTTGCCGGCGGATCGGGCTCCGAAATCAATCGTCGCAAGGCGGCGCCCAGTTCCTTCCTTACCGGAAAGGACTCGGCGTACAACGGGCGGACGCTGAGGTACTTCCCCTGGCCGACTCCTTGAAGGACCGCGATCGCCAGCGACGAGCAGTGTGGATCCAGATGCAAACCGGCCACCACGCGATGGCGTTTGGCCAGTCGCCAGCGGTCGGCCCGTTCTTGCGGATCCGTGGGTGCTCGTCGCCAGCGAAACCAGTCCATGAGGCGGCCACCAGGTGTTTGCGGTCGGTCAGTAAATTAGCCGCCTGGCGCTAGCCTGCGGTTTCTTGGCGTTTCGCGCGTTTAGAAACCGCAGGCTAGCGCCAGGCGGCTAATAATGGCGAGTAGGCGACACGACCCGTCAAGGGTTCATTAGGCGGCCAGGCGAGCGGAGAATGCGAACCGACGTTCGCGGATCCCCTCGACGAATTCTTCAAAGATGCGAATATCCAAGGCGGACGCGGCGTCCCCTTCCGGATGAAATTGCGTCCCGATCGCGAACCAGTCGCCTTGGTATTCGATCGCCTCGATCACGCCGTCGGGCGAGCGGGCGGTGACCGAAAATCCCGCGGCCAGATCGTCGATCGCCATATGGTGGCGGCTGTTGACTCGAATTTCACCATCCCCGAACACTCGATCCAGCAGCGAACCGCGTTTGATCGACAGACCGTGTCGGTGGGCGGGGTCGTGCAAGTCGCGATGGGGCAGCGCGTCGGGCCTATCTTCCGGAAGATGCAGGTACAGATTCCCACCCATCACCACGTTCATCAGTTGCATCCCCAGCCCGATGCCAAACACCGGCATTTGCCGGGCCGCGATATGCCGCATCAGATTGCGGTCAAAACTCTCGCGCCGCGCATCGAGCAGCTTGCAGGCCGGGTGGAGCATAAAGCCATCGCGGCGCGGGTCGAGGTCGGCGCCGCCGATCAAAACGGCGCCATCCAGACGATCGAGTACGCCTTCGATATCGCCGCTCTCTTGCAGCGGCGGCATGATGACCGGAATCCCCCCCGCCGCCAGGATGCAATCAAAGTACCCGGCGGTAATCGCCGCGTGCGCCGGCTGACTGGTCTGGGCGCGGCGATAATCCATATTCAAGCCGATCAGGGGTTTGCACATCATCTTGAAGTCTCCTTGGATACATGGGATCGTCATCGTGACATCCACCTACCTCCGAGTGCCGCGGTTGGGCCTGGCGACGCCGGATGGGGTTAACGCAAAGGAAGTGCGGGTTTACCAAGAAGGGGTGGGGGCTCTGCCGGGAGTGAGCAGAGGATCCACCGAGGCAAGCGTCGCTCATCCTAAGCGTCGACTGTCCGTCGTTTGGAACAGCATCCTTCAACGGTCGAGGAAGTGGTACATTGTTGGCCGAGACAAAATCGACCAACGATGCCGCACAGCATAGCGCGGTGGTTTTGCTGTCTTGTCGCTCCGTCAATATTTTGAATCGTTTTGCACATGGACCACCATATTTTGCGACAGCACTCGGCGATTGCTAGCGGAATACTGAACGTGCGACTTGGATCATGGCGCCGGGAAGCTCTCATCGATCCTGGCGTGGATCCAACCGCGGACCCTTTCGTGGAACCTTGGGTGGAACCGCAAAAAACAGGTGTTTCGCGATGAATACGCCGCCTTCTCGACGCTCCGATTTCCTGATCATCGGCGGCGGCATCGTCGGCCTGGCAACCGCCTACCAATTGTCGCGGCGATTTCCCGGTTGTGCGTTGACGGTGCTGGAGAAAGAACCGCGGCTGGCGGAGCATCAGACCGGGCATAACTCGGGCGTCCTGCACTCCGGCATCTATTACAAGCCGGGTTCGCTCAAAGCGATCAATTGCCGCGAAGGAAAGTTGGCGATGGAGCGTTTCTGCGCGGAGCACGCGATCGACTACGAGATCTGCGGCAAGGTGATCGTCGCCACGGGGGAGGCAGAGTTGGAATCGCTGGAGAACATTTATCAGCGCGGTCTGGCGAACGGCGTCCGCTGCCGGCTGATCGAACGCGCCGAGCTGCGCGAATTGGAACCGCACGTTGCGGGAGTGCGTGCCATCCACGTCGGCGAAGCGGGGATCGTGAACTACCGTCAGGTCTGCGATCGCTTGGGGGAGGAAGTTCGAACTCGGGGAGGGGAGGTTCACTGCGCAACGCGGGTAGTGCGAATCGAGCATCGGGGGGACGAGTCGATTGTGGAGACGACGCGCGGCGCGTTCCCCGCGCGGCTGGTGGTGAACTGTGGGGGATTGCATTGCGATCGACTGGCCCGACTGGGAGGTATGGAACCCGGTTCACAGATCATTCCCTTTCGAGGGGAGTATTACGATGTGAAACCGGAAAAACGCTACCTATGTCGCAACCTGATTTACCCGGTTCCCGACCCGCGGTTTCCATTTTTGGGCGTTCATTTCACCCGCATGATCGGGGGAGGATTGGAATGCGGACCCAACGCCGTCCTGGCGTTTGCCCGCGAAGGGTATCGCAAGTTGCAAGTGAACCTGCGGGACATGTGGGAGTGCGCGTCGTACCGCGGATTCCGCCGCCTTCTTTGGCGCCATTGGCGGATGGGGATGGGCGAGATGTGGCGTTCGTTTTCCAAAGCGGCCTTTGTGCGCGCGTTGCAAAGGTTGATCCCGGAGATTCGAGCGGAGGACTTGGAACCGGCGGCCGCGGGGATCCGCGCTCAGGCGGTCCTGCCCGACGGCGGCCTGGTCGACGATTTCCAAATCGTGGAATCGCCGCGGATGGTGAATATCATCAATGCACCTTCCCCCGCCGCGACCGCCTCGCTGAATATCGGCGGATGGATCGCGGCGCGAATCGCCCAGCGGAAGGACCTGCCACGGTCCGCAATCGACGCCAACCCGCAGGCAGGCGCCGGATGAGATCGCGCTCCGCCGACTTCGTGGCTCGACAGCGTATCGAACCTGGATTTTCGATCCAGCGACGGGTGGCGTGGGTGGACGTCGACCAGCGCGGCTGCGTGCATTTCGCCAACTACGTGCGGTACGCGGAAGAGACCGAGTACGCATTCTTGCGATCGCGCGGCCTCCCCGTGATTCGGGTTGAGCCGCGGGGGATCGTGGGGTTCCCCCGAGTCACTGCGGCGGTCGACGTGGTCCGCCCTCTCCGCCGGGACGATGTCTTCCAGGTTGCGCTCACCGGACTGGCCCACGACGGCAAGCAACTGGAGTATCTGTTTCAAGTACGAGTTGCCGGCGAGCTGTCGGCGAGCATTTGTTTCCGGGTCGCCTGTTGCCGTTTTCCCACCCCCGACCCACCGTATGCGATTCTCCTGCCGGTCGAGTTCCTCGGGCGGATTTTCGGCGACGGATGATCGAATCTTCCGGGAAATCGCGATTGTGACCCGGGAAACCTTTTCAGCGGGACGGCTGCCGCGTTATGCTTAATAGTGTCGCCGGGTGCGGCGATACGATCCCGGAAAGGAAGAGGCATGGCAAAGTACGATGCGATTCAAGTGGAACAGCACAACGGGGTCTCCGTGGTGCGCTTCGTCGACGACAAGATCATGGACGTCGAACGGATCCAAAAGCTCAACGAGGAGTTGTTGCAGTTGACCGAACGCGACCAGGTCCGGGACGTGTTGCTGAACCTGGAAAACGTTCGGTTCCTCTCGAGCGCGGCGCTGAACAAACTGATTGTTCTCGACAAGCGGGTCAGAGCCCAGGGGGGCCGGATCCGTCTGGCGAACTTGCGGCCTGAGGTTCGCGACGTGTTTTCCATCACCAACCTCGACCGGGTCTTTCGAATCTACGACGATCACCACCAAGCCATTCAATCTTTTGACGTTTCCACCGATGGCAGCCAATGTCGTGAATAAACGCGGACGACTGTTCGACGTCAAGACGTTGAAATGGACCTGGGAGTTGGCGCGCGACATTCCCAGCGATCCGCATCAGGGTGTCGAGGTGATCCGAGCCATCCTGGAGCATCTCCGCCGCGAAGCGTGGGGAGAACAAGAATTGTTCGCGGTGCATATGTCCCTGGAAGAAGCGGTGATGAACGCGATCAAACATGGCAACCGGCACGACGAACAGAAAGCGGTCCGCGTCAGCGCCAAATGCAACGCGGAGTACCTTTACGTTCGAATCGCAGACCAGGGGTCGGGATTCGATCCCCGTCTCGTCCCCGATTGCACCGCCGAGGAAAACCTGGAACGGGAATGCGGCCGTGGCCTGATGCTGATGCGGTGCTACATGGACGATGTCCGCTACAATCGGCGGGGCAACACCGTTGAGCTGTTCAAGCGCAAGAATTGACCGGCGGGGCGAGTTGGCGCCTGCGGCCCAGGAGATCTGGTGGGCCGGAGTCCGCGCCGTCGATGCCGCCCAGCTGGTGCGAAATAGGATTCGCTGCGAACCCCCGCGGCTGCTGA
>JBGSLW010000210.1:0-3641 GCA_041740495.1 Pirellulaceae bacterium | reverse complement strand
CCGGCTCGATGAGCCCCCCTCATGTTGCCGCGCAGCGGATCGCCGGCTTGCTGTGGTACCAGCGGGCGCCGCGGATCGATGTCCTCGTGATTTCCCATGACGACTTGGATCACTACAGCGCGGTGGCGCGGCTCAGCGAACGTTTTTCGATCGGCAAGGTGCTAGTCGCCGCAGAGACGCTCCGCGAGCCCTCCGATCCGCTGACGAAATTGCTGCGTCGGCTGGAGCACCGGAAAATCCCGCTGCAAGTCATCGCGGCAGGAGACGAAATAGAACTCGACCCCACGGTCAAAATTCGCGTTCTCCATCCACCCGCCGATGTGCGTTTTCATTCGGACAACGCCGAAAGCCTGGTGCTGGCGGTTGCTTCCGGCGAGCGCCGGCTGCTATTGACGGCCGACGTCGAAGGACCGGGACTCGATCAACTCTTATCGCAGCCGGGCGGCGGATGGGACGTGGCGATGCTCCCCCATCACGGCAGCCGGTTCAGCCGCCCCGCCGAGGTCGCCGACTGGTCCGCTGCCACGGACTTGGTCGTTTGCAACGACGACTTCACGATGGAGTTGTTGAAGAATTCGGCTGCGCACACCGCAACGTCCGATGCCCCCCGCGTTTGGGTGACCGGCGCCGACGGCGCCGTCCGCGTCGAAATGGCGCCCCGTGGGATCACCGTTCGCGGCTGGCGCCAAGATCCGTGGGAGAGATGAGGGCGCTGGAAATCGTTGGTACCGGTAGCGGGGCATTCGTCACCCTACCCATTCGTCACACGACCCGTTCGTCACACGACCCATTATTCGTCACACGACCATTCGTCATGCACTGTTTCGTCATGCACCTTTTCCGTCATTCCGGGCTGAGACCCGGAATCTAGCGGGCATGGATGCCGAACGCACTTCGCCCTTTCGTGGATTCCTGCCTGCGCAGGAATGACGGGAGGAATGATGGGAGGCGGAATGGATTCCTGCCTGCGCAGGAATGACGGGAGGAATGACGGGAGACGGAATGGATTCCTGCCTGCGCAGGAATGACGGGAGGAAAAACGGGAGGCGAGGTGGATTCCTGCCTGCGCAGGAATGACGGGAAGCGGGATGGATTCCTGCCTGCGCAGGAATGACGGGAGGAAAAACGGGAGGCGGAATGGATTCCTGCCTGCGCAGGAATGACGGGAGGAATGACGGGAGGCGGAATGGATTCCTTCCTGCGCAGGAATGACGGGAGGAATGATGGGAGGAATGACGGGAGACGGGATGGATTCCTGCCTGCGCAGGAATGACGGAGTGGAGCGGCGTATCTACGAGCGACTTCGGCGTTCAATTCTTCGGCAGATCGGGGATTTGATCGCGGCCGGCGGGGACTTCGAATTTCGCCCCTTCGAACGCGGCGCCGATCGGTTCGGCGCGGCCGCCCAAGTGCTTTGCCAGGAAGTGCTCGGTGACGGCGAAGAATGACAAATTATTCTCTGGGCGGTCGAACCCGTGTCCCTCTTCGGGAAAGAGCATGTACGTCACGGGGATATCCCGAGCCTTCATCGCCTGGACGATTTGATCCGATTCGGCTTGTTTGACTCGTGGATCCTGAGCACCCTGGCCGATCAGCAGCGGTTTGCGGATTTCGCTGGCGCGGAACAGCGGGGAGCGGGATTGGAGAAACTCGCGACCTTCGTCGGAGGTCCAGTCGCCGACTCGCGCCTTCATCAGCGGCATCATCGGCATCCAATACGGCGGCGGATTCTCCATGAGGCTGATCAAACTGCTGGGTCCGACAATGTCGACTCCGCAGGCAAATGTCTCCGGAGTGAACGTCAAGCCGACCAGAGTGGCGTAGCCGCCGTAGCTCCCCCCCATGATCGCGACTTGTTCGCGTTTGGCAATTTTCTCTTTGACCGCCCAGTCGACGGCGTCCAGCAGGTCGTCATGCATCGCGGCGGCCCATTGCTTGTCCGCGGCGTTGATGAATTTCTTGCCGAAGCCGGTCGAGCCCCGGTAATTGACGGCCAGCACCGCGTAGCCGCGGTTGGAGAGCAACTGGTGCAGCGGATCAAACCCCCAGGTATCGCGAGCCCACGGTCCGCCGTGGACCAGCAAGACCATCGGCAAAGGTTGGGTAGGACGCCCGTTGGCGTCCACCTGGCAGTCGCGCGGCAGCGTCAAGTAACTGACCAGTTGCAAGCCATCCCGCGCTGGAATCACGACGGGGCGCATCTCTGCCAGCGGCAGTTGGTCCAGCTCCGGGCGATGGCTGAACAGAAACGTCGCTTGTTTCGTGCGGCGATCGTACAAGTAAAACTTGATCGGCGCGTTGTCGGCGTCGTAGGACACAGTCCACAGCTGGTCATCGGCGGTGCGGCTGGTCACGCTGAAGTCCCCGCGCTCCAACTGTGCCAACTTGGCAAAGTCCTCGCGAATCGACTCGTCCAGCACATGCCATTTTGGCCGCTCGTAGTTGTAGCTGACGGCTTGGATGTGGTGCTTGGTCGGATGCTGCAGCAGGTTGTCGATATCGGCTCGATCGGAGGCGAAAACTTCGCGCAATTCGCCGGACTTGAGATGGAGCGTTACAAACGCCGCGGTATCGCGCTGGCGGCTGTCGACCATGTACAGCACCTCGCCGCTGGCATCGAAACCAACCGGGGCGCTGGTCATCAAGTCTTCCGCGCCGAGATGTATCAGGAGTTTCCAACCGTTTTCGGCGGACGGATCCGCCTGGTGGACTTCCATTTCGCCGTCCGGCGTCATCGCCAGCGCCAATTTCACGCGGTACTGGTGATCGGCGACGAAACCCAGGAACCCGGGATTCTGCGTGACCAGCGTCCTCTCGCCGTTCAAGATGTTGAGGCGATAGACGTCGTGGAGGTAATGCTGATCGCGGTCGTTGATTCCAACCAGAATTTCCTCGGGGAACTCGGGGGACATCCCCACGACTTGCGCCGAAATTCCGTCCAGCGGAGTCAGGTCGTGCACGTCCCCGCCGTCACGCTGCACCGCAAAGAGGTGATAATCTTCATTGCCGTTGTCATCCTGTAGATACAAGATGTGCCGATTGTCGAAGGCCCAAAAGTACTGCGAGACTCCGGTGGTGCGGTCGTTCGTGATCGGTTGGGCCTGGTCCAATCGCCCGAGCGGAGCAACCCACACATTCATCACGCCGTCTCGCGGTGCGCGAAATGCAAGGTATTGGCCGTCGGGGCTGATCCGCGGCGTCGCTTTTTCCGGGTTGCCGAACAGTTTTTCTCGCGGTATCAGCACGTTTCCTCCCTCGACCCTTCCCGATTCCGTCGCATTTCCGTCCTGTCCCGAGATCGCGCTCGGCCAAGCGACCACGCAGATCAGACAGGCCCAGAATGCGATCGACCAACAGGTTATCGACCGAGCAGTTGCAAAAGTCATGGACCACCCCATGGGGAGATTGTTATAACGGATAGAGGCACAACTATTTGCCCGCTCCGCCGCTTCGCGAGATCATGCGGAAAAGTTTCGCCTCAATATCGGGATTTCTTCAATTGTCGCCAAGTCCGATCTGCGATGAACACCAAGCCGGATCTTCGTTTAACGCCAAGCCGGAGGCGCCGGCTCGTATCGCACAGCGTTTGCGGCCAAGCCGGCGCCTCCGGCTTGGCGTTAAACTATTGGAGTTAAACCAAA
>JBGSLW010000209.1:0-6275 GCA_041740495.1 Pirellulaceae bacterium | reverse complement strand
CGCTCCGCGCGATGCTCGCCTCGAATTTATTCGCGCTCCGTTCGACCCATTCTGGATAGCCTGGCGTGCTCGCTGCGGAATCACCATCCCCGAACAACGCGACGACATTTTTTGCGCGGCGGGGCCTCTGGATTCTGTGTGCCGCGGGGCTGCTGTTGCCGTGGGGGGTGTGGGGCGCCAGCCAGGCGGTGTCGCGGTTTCAGAATGACGTGCGGTTGTGGTTGCCCAAGGGTTTCGACGAGGCGCAGACGTACGCCTGGTATTCGCGCCGGTTCGGGGCCGACGAGTTGGTGGTGGCCAGTTGGCCCGGATGCACGTTGCAGGATCCGAGACTCGACCAGTTGGCTTCGGCGATACTGCAACCCGCGGACGGCGGGGAGACCTATTTTCGACGGGTGGTGACCGGGCCCGAGCTCTTCCAGCGGCTGATCGCTCCCCCGTTCGAGCTCTCTGCGGAGGCGGCCCGCGCCCGGTTGCGAGGAACGCTCGTTGGTACCGACGGTCAAACCAGTGCGCTCTTGGCTTGGGGGACCGAGCAGGCTTCTGCCAACCGCCGGGGCGCCGTCGAGCACGTGCGGAAGACGGCGGCCGCCCTAGGGATTGGGCCGCACGAGTTGCACTTGGGCGGCCCCACCGTGGACAGTGCCGCGATCGATCGGGAAAGCCGCAATCTGTTGGTGCAACAGACCTGGCTCTCCGTGTTGATCTTGTGGGCCGCCGCGTGGTGGCGACTCCGCAAGTGGTGGCTGGTGGTCTCGACCATCGGGATCGGGATGTTCGCGGGTGCTCTCAGCTTGACGCTCCTGTACCTCAGCGGCGGACGGATGAACCTGACCTTGGTCATGCTCCCCACGCTCGTCTTCATCCTCACCGTGTCGGCGGCGATTCACATCGTCAACTACTATGCCCATGCGGTGGAGGAAGGGAGTCACGCGCCGGCGGAACGGGCGGTCGCAACCGGATGGTATCCCTGCGTGTTGGCGACCCTGACGTCGATGATCGGGCTGGTGTCACTGACCGCCAGCCAGGTCGTTCCGATTCGCCAGTTCGGATTGTATTCCGGGTTGGGGCTGCTGGCCTCGCTGCCGCTGGTGTTGCCCGCGCTCCTGGAGTGGTGGGGGCGCGGCGCCCGCGGGTTCACTCGGCGTACGGCCGGAGCCGTCAACCAGTTCCCTTGGCTGGACGCATTAAGCCATTGGATTGTCTTGCGTCACCGGGGGATAACTTTGTTCTTTCTGGCAGCGATGGTCGCAGGGTCGTGCGGGATTCCCCGCCTGCGCTCGACGGTAAAGATCCAGAATCGCTTTTCGGCGCGAAGCCAGATTATTCAAGATTATCGCTGGTTGGAGGCCCATCTCGGGCCGCTGGTTCCTTTGGAAGTCGTGGTTTGCTTTCCGCCCCAAGATCCGCGCAGCGCGTGGGAGCGATTCGAGGTCGTCGCGCAGATCGAGCAGGCAATCTTGGAATCGCCCGACGTCTTGGCTTGCTTTTCCGCGACGACTTTTCGCCCGAACTTGCCGCGTGGGCGGACGGCCCGGGCGGTCGCCCAGCGTTCCTTAATGATCGATGGCTGGACCGCGCAACGCGCCCAGCGGGAGCAAGCCGGGTTCGTGGCGATCGATCCGGATACCGGCCAGGAATTATGGCATCTCACGGCGCGCGTCTACGCGATCAATCAGATCGATTACGGCCGATTCGTGGAAACGCTTCGCCACGACGTCGCGGCCCAACTGGCGGCCCGCCAAGTCGATGCGCCCCCGCTTGTGTACACCGGGGGTATTCCCCTGATTTACAAAGCCCAGCGGCAAATTCTGCGCGACCTGGCAACCAGCTTTGCCTGGGCGTTCGCGATCATTTCCGTCGTATTTATGTTGGCCTTACGGAGTGTGCTCGCGGGATTGGTGGCGATGGTGCCGAATTTGTTCCCTCCCGCGGTGGTGCTGGGATCGATGGGTTGGCTTGGTTGGACTTTGGACATCGGGTCGGTGATGACCGCCAGCGTCGCCTTGGGGATGGCGGTCGACGGCACGTTCCATTATTTGACTTGGTATCGCCGGCAGGTGGTCCGGGGAGGTTCACGGCGGACCGCCACGCGCTCCGCCTTGCGGCACTGTGCGCGGGCCCTGACGGACTCGACGATCATCTGTGCGTTGGGGGTCCTCCCCTATGTGGTGACGAATTTCCTGCCGACTTTGCGGTTTGCCCTGCTGTTGTCGATTTTGATGGTGGTCGCCTTGGGGGGCGATTTGGTGCTCTTGCCCGCGCTCCTGGTCGGTCGATTGGGAACGCTTTTCGGTGGGAAAAAACGGGGAGTGAGTGCTCTTCGCAACGGACGTGGCGATCGGACCCCGGCGGACATCCGAATATCCGGGTGAGGCTGATTGAACCGGGTCCACGCAGGTGACCACGATTGGGAGGCTCCGGGCCTACCAAGTTTCGCGGCTTTAATCACAATAGGAAATTCGCCTGGCCTGGGCAAACTGCCGATATTAAACTCGGTACATGGGGGGTGCGGTCCGCGAGGCGACCGTTTTTTCTCCAGTTAGGATTGCGCGATCGAACCCTCAACGGAATTGGAATGGCTGACGTATTTGACAAATGCGACGTGTTTTGGAATCGCATGAAAAAAATGGGCGGCGATCTATTCGAGCCGCTCGTCGCAACCTTTCACCGCGTCTTTCCGATCACCAACTGTTTGCCGTACATCGAAATGAACGGCCGGCGGATGTTGCAAGTCGCCACGAACGACTATCTGGGACTGGCCACGCATCCGGAAGTGATTGCCGCCGCCGCCGAGGTGGCTGCGGAGCACGGGGCGGGAACGCCCTTGGGCGCTCGCCCGCTCACGGGCAATACCCAGTTGCATCTCGACCTGGAGGCGAAGTTGGCCGCCTACCGCTGCACGGAAGATGCCGTGGTCTACAACCTGGGCCTCGGCGCCATGTCGGGCACGATTTCCTGTCTGGTGGGGCGGGGCGATTATGTGTTCGTCGACGCCTACGCCCACCACTGCATCCACGACGGAGCCCGACTGTCGAAGGGGGAAGTCCGATGGTTTCGGCACAACGATATGGACGATCTCGAGCGGTTGCTGCGCGAGGCGCCGCCTGACGCCGCCAAATTGATTGTGGTCGACGGCGTTTACGGGATGATCGGCGATCTGGCCCCGCTCACCGAATTGGTCGCGATCAAGCAGCGTTACAACGCCCGGCTGTTCGTCGACGATGCCCACGGGACCGGGGTGATGGGCCCCAACGGGCGGGGGACCGCCGAGTTGTTCGGTGTGGAATCGGAAGTTGACATCCACGGCGGCACGTTTGCCAAGTCGTTTGGTACCTTTGGCGGCTACATTTGCTGCCCGCGGCGAATCGCCGATTACGTCAAGCACGTCTCACCCGGGTTCATGCTCACCAAGGCGCTCCCGGCGTGCATCACAGCCGCGACCCTCAAGTCCCTGGAGTTGATGCAAAGGCTACCGGAGCGGCGGGAACAATTGTGGACCAATATCCATACCCTTCGCGAAGGTTTGCGGGCGTTAGGGTTTGATATCGGCAACCCGCAAGGCGCGGTGACGTCGATCTTCACCCGAGGCGTCGAAGCGCTCAAGGCGGTGCGCATCCTACAAGAAGAGTACGACATCATCGTCAACCCGGTAATGTACCCAGCGGTGCCGTACGGCAAGTCGATCATTCGCATGACCGCCTCCGCGTTGCACACGCCCGAAGACATGCTGCGGCTGGTGAATGCGCTCAGCGAAATCGCCGCGCGGGTCCCTCTGCTGGAGGCCAACCAGCGGGTCAGCGTCGAAGATGCGGTTTGAATGAACGGTCCATGGCAAACGATTTGCGCAACGTCGTTCGCCCCGTGTCGACGCCCGCGGAATGGCGCGACTTTCATCGACTGAAGTCGCGAATCGACCGGCGTGACCCGGTCGCGGTCCGGCCCCTCAACTTTCAACGCCGGCTGCAACTGGACGTGGCTGGCAACCCGTTCTATCGACATGCGGAGCGCGCCGCGTTTGTGGCGTATCGCGGCGGTGAACCGGTCGGCCGGATCTGTGCCATTCAAGACCACCTTCACCAGTCGACGGCGGGTGACCGCACCGGGTTCTTCGGTTTTTTCGAATGCGAGAACGACTCGGCGATCGCCGCGTTGCTTTTCGATACGGCGTCGGACTGGTTGGCCGCGCGAGGCTGCGACGCGGTGCGCGGCCCCGTCAATCCGTCGATGAAGAGTGACTTCGGCGTTCTGGTGGAGGGCCATTCGCTGCCGCCCTACGTCATGATGGCGCACAATCCGCCGTACTACGCCGGACTGTTGGAGCAGTGCAGCTTCGAGGTCGTGCGGACTTTTCTGACGTTCGGACTAGAGAAACACGTCGACCGCTCCGCGTTCGCCGGACAATGGGAGGCATACGAACAACTCGCGGCCCGGATTCAACACCGATATCCGCAAATCCAAGTCCGCCAGGCCAACCCCCGAAAAATGTCGTCGGAAATTCGTCAGATCAACGAACTGGGGGATCGTGTTCGCCGAGTCAACTGGGGGTTTGTGCCGTTCACCCCAGCCGAACTCGATCACGTTGTGCACCAGTTGCAACGTGTGCTGCGGCCGGACCAGGTGTACCTGGCGCACGTCGGCGAGCAGTTGGTAGGTTACCTGATGGCGATGCCGGATCTCAACGACGCCCTCCGCCATGCCTACGGACCCTGGGATTGGGTTCGTCTGCCGCAAGTCGCCTGGGGACTCCGGCGGACGCGGCGCTTGCGCATCTTCGGCCTGGGGATCGAACCGGCGTATCGTCATACGGGGTTGTTGGCGATGCTGATCATGCGGATGTTTCGCGACCAAGGCGCCCCCTACCACGCTTGGGAATTCTCCTGGATCGATTCGGTGAATCAGCGGTCGATCGCCGCGGTCAGCCGGTTTGTCCCCTTGGCGATTTCGAAGCGGTATCACTTGTACCACCGGGCGATCCCGCCGACCACTTCGCTTCTTGCCGCCGATGCCGCAGCGGTTCGCGAACCAGGACCGACGCAACCATGAGCGACCTGCGACTGGAGGTCGAACGCAAGTATCGCGCCGACGACTTAGCCGCCGTGCGGAAGAAGTTGGCGGTCTGCGGCGCGACCTATTGGCGCACCGAGCCGCAAGTCGATGAGTACTTCATCCATCCTTGCCGGGACCTTCGCGGCAGCGATGAGGCGATTCGCATCCGCCGCAGCGACGGGGCGCCGTGCTTGACCTACAAAGGCCCTCGCCGCGAGCGGCAAACGAAGGTCCGGGAAGAAATCGAGTGCCCTTTGAGCGCCGCGTCCGATGAAGCCTTGGCGGCGATCTTACACCATCTGGGATTTCGAACGCTGCGGACCGTGACCAAGTCGCGCGAGTTGTATCGTTTGGCGACGGAGTCTTTTGCGGTGCAACTCGGTTTGGATACGCTCCCCGAGCTAGGCGACTTTGTCGAAATTGAGATCGTGACCGCGCCGCAGGAACTGGACGCAGCCAAAGCGGTGATCGAATCGCTGGCGGAACAGCTGGAGCTGCACGACCTGGTCGAACAGAGCTATCTCGGACTCCTGCTCGCCGCCGACGCGACGCGCTCCGCCTCGCCATGAACGCCGACCCCTCTCCCACCCCGCCCGCGGACGATGCGTCGCCGCATCGGAATTCCCCCGCCCGGTGGAATCTCCTGGTGCTGGCGTTGCACCAGGCGTTGATGCGGATCGGCTGGATCTTCAAGACGGAAAGCGTGGTGATGCCGTTGGTCCTGGACAGCTTGGGGGGGACGGCCTGGATGCGCGGCGCTCTGCCGATGCTGAATCGACTTGGACAGAGCCTGCCCCCGGTCGCGGCGGTCCCTTGGATCGCGCGGCGGCGGCGGTGCAAATATTTTCTGGCGGCTTGCGGAGGAGTGATGGCCGCGACGTTCCTGGTGCTGGCGGCGGTATGGCGCGGCCCGTACTCCGAACCGCGCTGGCGGGCCTGGGTGTTTCTTGGGTTGTACCTGACGTTTTTTGTCGGCGTCGGATTGCACCAGGTGGCGTTCAGCACGTTGACCGCCAAGCTGATCGCGGTCCGCCAACGCGGGCGATTGTTGTTCCAGGCAAATCTTTGGGGAGGCTTGGGGGCGATCAGCTGCGCCTGGTTTCTGATTCGCCCGTGGCTGCAACGCGAGAGCGGCGGGTTCCAATTGATTTTCCTGTTCGCAGGATTGCTGTTCGGCTTGGCAGGAGTCGCGGCGCTGGCGCTGCGCGAACCGCCGCGGGCGTTCG
>JBGSLW010000208.1:0-10685 GCA_041740495.1 Pirellulaceae bacterium | reverse complement strand
AGGGTCGGCCGCACGATGCGGCCGGGGAGGGCCCGCGCGCAATGCACCAAGCACGGAACCATCCCCAGGACGATCCGTCCGGCCCAGACTTCCCAGAATGCTGCTCCCGGCAAGTAACAAGGCCAGGCAGGTCTTCCGATTCAGTATCCCTTTTTGCATGGCGAACTCTCGCTATCCTTTCGGCAAATCGACACACTGTATTATGCCATTGTCGTGCCGAAATTGCGAATCAACCGGCGGCCTCGACCATGCGGTGAAGTTTCGCTGTGCGGAATCGACACACGGCTGGGCGCCTCTCTCGTTAGCCTCTCTCATTAGCCTCACCATTGCTTCGGGCATGGCATCTACACTTCGTGTCCGGCCCCGTATTCCTTTTTTGTCACCCTGCAATGCAAATTCATCGTTTAACGCCAAGCCACAGGCGCCGGCTTTACCTGCATCGCAAATTCTTCGTTTAACGCCAAGCCAGAGGCGCCGGCTTTACCTGCATTGCAAATTCTTCGTTTAACGCCAAGCCAGAGGCGCCGGCTTTACCCTAAGTGGACCCAAAACCTGCCGGCGCCTCCGGCTTGGCGTTAAACGAAGAGCGGCCAATCCGTTGACCCAAACTGCACGGCCACTTCTGCGTGGGGGCAGCAACCTTGGAGGAGAGGCTCTACGAAACGGCGTTGACTGAGTTCAGCGGATCCCAGACCGTGAGCGATGTGACCGCCGCGGGGACGAGGGTCCGGCGTTTTCGTTCTTGTTCCAGGCATTGCCAGAGCCGCGCGAGTGCCGTCTGGGCGGATTCGGTTTCCCCGTCGCGGGCGGCTCGTTCGAAATCGGCGGCCAACTCGCTGACGCGCGGCATTCCGACCGTCCCGCCGGTCCCTTTGATCCAGTGCGCCGCCGACGAGAGCGAATCGAAATCTCCGGCGGCCAATGCCTGCTGCATCTCGTCCCAGCGGTCGGCAACTTTCTGGATAAACTGCAAACTCAAATCGTGGAAGGGATCGAGTTCAGCGCGCGCGGAATTGACAGACCCTTGAACTTCCACAACCGTTTCCGAGGTCGGCCGCCGTGCGAACGATTCGTTCGGCGATAGTTCGCCGGCGAACCGTTCGCCGGAGTCCCGCGAATCCCCTTCGCTCTCCGCCAGGCACTCGGCGCCCCGCAGCGCGGCGACTTTCTGTAGGAGCAGATCCAGGTCGATCGGCTTGCTGAGAAAGTCGTTGCACCCGGCGTCGAAACAGCGCTGTTCATCCCCTTTCATCGAATTCGCCGTCAACGCAAGAATCGGCTGCCCGAATCCCGCGGCGCGCAGGCGGCGGGTGGCCGCGTACCCGTCCAAGACGGGCATTTGCATGTCCATCAACACGACGTCCGGGGCTGGGTTGCGAAACGCCAGTTCGATCGCCTCTTCGCCGTTGGTCGCCAATTCGACTTCGGCGTTGGCATCCCGGAAGATGAGCGACAGGAGTTCGCGATTGGTCTGCACGTCGTCGACGATCAAGATCCGGCAGCCGGTCAAGTCGGCTCGGTAACGCCGCCGAACCGCAGACTGCGTACAGTAGGCGCGGGCCGTGGCTTCGTCGATCAGCTCCAACGCGGCCGGGTCCCCCGCCGCGATCCGCACCGTGAACGTGCTGCCGACTCCGGCTTGGCTTGCGACAGCGATCCCGCCGCCGAGCGCTTCGGCGAGCTGCTTGCTGATCGCCAGGCCCAAGCCAGTCCCGCCGAATTTCCTGGTGACCGTCGAGTCGGCTTGGGTGAACGGGTCAAAAATCTTGTCCAGCTGTTCGGGACGCATCCCAATCCCCGAGTCCCGGATCTCGAATTCCAGCCAGGCGCGGTTCGCAGACGCTGCAGCGAGTTCGCCCCAGTCGCGGACCATCCGCAAGGTCGCCGCCACCTGCCCGCGGCTGGTGAATTTGATTGCGTTCCCCAGCAAGTTGGTGAGAATCTGCCGCAACCGCGTCGGATCGCTTTGGATCGTGCGCGGGATCAACCCCTCGATGTGCAGTTCCAATCCGATCGACTTCTGATCGGCCCGGACTTGCAGCGACGTCAACGCGTCGTGCAAGACCTGCGCCGGGATGCACTCGATCGACTCGAGTTCCATCCGATCGGCTTCGATCTTGGAAAGGTCCAACAGGTCGTTGATCAACTGCAAGAGGTGGTTGCCGTTGGCGTGGATCGTCTCGAGTTTTCTCAACGAGTCCTGCGGATCGCGGACGACTCCCCGCAAGATCAACTCGGTGAATCCCAGGATCGCGGTGATCGGCGTGCGGATCTCATGGCTCATCCGAGCCAGGAACTCGCTCTTGGCGGCGTTGGCCGATTCGGCTTCGTCGCGCGCCAATTCCAGTTTGGACTGCGTCGCCATCAGCTCGCGGGCGGTCGCTTCCAGTTCGCGGGAACGGGCTTCGACCGCAGCGGTCCGATCTTGCACCTTTTGTTCCAGGCTGATGTTCAGTTGTTCGAGTTGAGCGAATCCGTCCGCTTTCTCCAACGCCCCCCCCGCCGCGCTGGCCAGATAATCGGAGATCCGGATCTCGTTCTTGCCGAACAGCCCACTGAGAAAATCGTTGGCCACGTACAAGCAGGCGGTGACCTGCCGATGGACCGTGATCGGGCAACAGAGAAACGTCCCGTGCCGTTCGACGGTCTGTCCGCTTTGCCAAATCTGCTCTTTCCCTACCACGACCGTCCGATTCAATTCGCAGGCCTGCTGTACCAAGCCCAGGTCGAAAGCGGCGTTCACATCGCGGGAACGCCAGGTCCGCTGCCCGTCGTGCTCCTGGCATTCCACCAGAATCGTACGACGTCCACGGAGCAGACGTTCGGCCGCCGCAATCGTATTGGCGTAGATGGCGTCGATCGAGTTGGCCGAGACGATCTGCCGCCCCGCTTCCAACAAGGTATCGAAGCGATCCAGCAGCGAGAGGGAATCGCGCTGACCCGACTGTTGGACTCGTTGCCGGATCTCGCGGATCCGAATCGTTGCTTCCGCGGCGCGGGCCTCGGATTCAGGCCAGGCGAATTCGCGCCCCAGTTGGCCGTACATTCGCAAGGTAAAGGCCCGCTCCAACTGGGCCTTCTGCCGTTCCGCCACCGCCAGGCTTTGCTCCAACAACTTGCGAGCCCGACGACTGTGCCCCAAGATCCCATGCACAGCAGCCATTTCCCGCAACGCGTGCGGCAAGTCGTTCTGAAACCAACGGGTCACGCGGACGGCGCGGCCAGCAGCCCTCTGCAGTTTTCGCAACAAGCGACGCTTCCCCTGCCGCGTGCGAGGCGGATTCGTCTCCAATTCCCGCCGCAGGGCCGACGCCAGCCAGGGATAGTTCGGCGTTATAAACGTGTTGACAACCCCCGCCTTCTCCGAAATCCCAATCGCCCGCCGAAAACAATCGGCGGCTCGCAGGTACTGCTTCTTGCCAAAACACTGGATCCCCTCGGCCAGCAAGACCTGGCACTCCCCCTGTCGATCCCGCAGCGTCCGAGTCTTCTCCGCCGCCAAAATCTCTTCCGGCAGTTCGCCCAACGCCGCCCGAATCCAGACGTCGATGATGTTCCCGGTCGATTGATAGTCGCCGATCGCCAACGCCGAATCGTAGGTCCGCCGAGCCACTTCCAGGGCGCCCTTCAGATCCCCCAACCGATAGAGCGAAGCCGCCAACTGGTAGCGGGCAATATTCACCTCCCAGTAGTCCCCCGTCCGCAATAAAATCGACTCGGCGTGCGAGGCCTGCTCGACGCACTTCTCAAATTGCGAGGAGGAGTAAAGCAGAATGCTGTAGAAATTCCGCGACTGCCCCTGCCCCCACAAGTCGTGGAAGGACTCCCGCAGCTTCAGTGACTTCTGGGCGTAACGAATTCCCCGGGAATGCCAGGGGATGAGACTCATTGCCGGGGCGTGTTCCGAATAGGCTTGCGCCAATTCCGGCGTCGGGGCATAGGTCTCGGACAAGTTCAGTTCGCGGAGATGAGCCCACATGGTCTGGTACTTGTCCCGCGTATACCAATACCCATGCCCCAGCCGGCTGTGGAGTCGCCAGGAGAGCCGCGCGGTGTCGCTGGCGATGCGGTTCCTTGATTCGACCAGCCATCGTGGGAACAAGCTGTGCAATATCTGAACGACAAGTTCGCGAAACAAATTGACCCAGATCTCCGGCCACGTTTGGGGGACCCTTTCCCCCAGGTCCTTCAGTGCGGCGCCGCACGTTTTGACCGCAGCCTCCTTGTCGCCGCGTTTGAACGCCAACTCCCCGCGCTTCAAACCGATCTGGGCGGCGTCGTGGGGACCCTCCGCCGTTTGCAACGCCACCTCAAACCAATGCTCCGCCTGATCGTATTTGCCCGACAACATCAGGACATCGGCCAGCCCCGAGTGCACTTGATGCTGGGTCGCCTGATCCGCTCCTGGCAAACCGTGCAACGCGATGCGCAACAGCTCTTCCGCCCGCTCCAGCGAGTGCATCGCCCGCGCCGTTTCGGCCGCCTTGAGCGCGTACGGCAAGGCGGCCGCGGCGGACTCTGCGGAATAATAATGATACGCCAACTCGAAGGCGTTTTCCGGAGCGGCGCGCATCAAGTACTCGGCGTACGCCAAGTGCAATCGCTTCCGCTCCTCCAGGCTCAAGCGGCCGATCAACGTCTCGCGAATCTTGTCGTGCACAAACGTCAAGTTGCCGTTCGGCGTCGCCCAGATCAGCCGCTGTTGCCGCGACCAATCAAAACAGGCTTTGGCGTCCTTGGCGGAGATCGGAGCCAGGAGCTCCACCACCGCCTTCTCGTCGAACTCCTTGCCGATGATCGCCGCCACCGACAGTTGCCGCAGCACCTCCCACGGCACGTTTTCTAATCGATGCAGCAACGCTTCCGCCGCGTTTTCGGACGCCTGGATCCGCGAAAGCTTGTCGGGATCAATCTGCCACCCTTGCCCCGTCGCGAACAGCGCTCCCGATTCCGCCATCCCCCGCAGAATCGCCGACGCCATGAACGGACTGCCGGCCGCAAGTTTCACGACGGTGTCAATCGCCGGCTGCGGAAGTTGACCCGCCATCGACTCGATCATCGCCTGGATTTCATCGTCCCGCAGCGCGCTGAGGCGCAAGATCTGTTGCGTGTCGATCCGCTCCTCGAAGGCCGCACTCACCCCTTCATCCGGCCGCAGCGAGAAGAGATACAAACTGTGACTCGCCGCCAGCTGCTGCAGCTTCTCCAGGATCCCCAACGACTGCAGGTCGAGCCATTGGCAGTCGTCGATCCAAACCAATGCGGGTCGATCGGCGTCCCCCAAAACCGCCAACACCTGGCAGAAGGCTGCCTCCAACCGCGCCTTGCCCAGCGACTCGGGATCCAAACCGCCGACATCGGGCCAGTTCAACGCCTGCGCCAGCGCCGGAAAAACCGCCGTGATCTCATTCTGATAATCGGTTAACGACCCGACGAGGCGGGTTTGGAGCGCGACGCTCAGGCGAACTTGACTGGTCAATTGATCGACGATCGCCCGGAGCGGCGCCGTCGGGATCTGGCTGACTTGATTGGAAGCGAGACTGCGGTACACCATGAAACCGCGCCGGGTCGCCAGGCGGATCGCCTCCAGAACCAACCGCGACTTGCCGATCCCGCTGGGGCATTGGATCGCCACCCGCCGCGCATCGCCGTTGGCGGCGATGTGCATTTCCCCAGACAACTCCGCCAGCTCCCGCGCCCGACCGACAAACGCTGGCTCAATGATCGACTGACGCGTGTCGTGCCGACCAATCACAAACCGCTCGACCAGATCCCCCCGAGCCAGCGCCTCCTGCACCTGCCGCAGATCGGCCAAGGCCGCCGCGGCCGATTGATACCGGTCGCGCGGTTCCTTCCGCAACAGCCGCGCCACAATCTCGCTCACGATCGGCGGGACTTCCCCCAGACGCCCCAAGTCAGCGTCTTGGGCGATATGCTGAAATAGAATTTCCCCCACCGCCCCACCGTCGAACGGCGGTCCACCCGCCAAACTAGTGTACAAAAGTACACCTACTGAATACAGGTCGGAGGCGGGGCCGATATCGTGTTCGATCGACCCCGAACGTTCGGGCGAAGCATACCGGGCCAATTCGGTGAAATCTTCGTCGCTCCGCTCCGTCGTCTCCACATAGTCCAGCGGACCAGGACACGCCAGATAGCCGCGTGCCCCGTCGGTGAACACCCGAGAGCCGCTCAAATTCCGGTAGACGCAGCCCGTGGCGTGTATCCGACAGAGCGCCTCCAGTACATCGCAAGCCAACGCGAGCGCCGTGCCCAAATCGACTTGTCGTCCGGTGACCCAAGCGGAAAATTCCATCGCCGCCGGCGGCTCGCCGTGCGTACTGTAGACCAGGGATTCCGTCACACCCCAATCGAGTGGCGGGAGGAACGACGGCGCATCGATCGCCGCCAAGATCTCCGACTCGGTTTGCCATCGATACAATCCATCCGCGCCCAGCAAGTCGGCGACGGCCGTCTGCAGACGCACCGGTTGCCCGGTGGTTTGGTCGATCGCTCGGCCGCGAGGCTTCGTGAGTCGATCATCCATCCTCCCCGCAGGCATCGCGGGCTCGGCGGCGGCATACCGCTGACGGAATGATTCGTGAGCTGTAGTGGGGACCGACATGCTGGATTCAGATTGCGGCTCAAAAGGACAAGGGGTGGGGCCTACCACCAGAAATGTAGGTTTTTCTTGAGAGATTCGGCTTTTTGGGGGCCTCGTCGCCAAAATTCCCAGTGTGAACCTCGGCCGTGGATCGCGCCGGTTCGCAATCCGTCGTTGCCACCAGGCTCGGGCTGGCGGCCCGAACCGTGCCGCCGGAATAATCGCGCAGCCGGGAAGAGCCGGCGCTCCAACTCATCCGCTCGATCGACAATTTCGCGCCAATCGAACCCGTCCGTTCGTCCGGCCAAGTCGCCCTCGACCGTCACCTTCGAATCCAGCCCGCGAAGCTATGCCGAGGATCGCGATCGTCGCGGTCGATTCTCGAAACAAAATTTTGACGAGCCCGAATTTGCAAGCTACAATCGCGTAAACAAGAGGGGAGTTGGCGTTCGGTGCGAATCCTTACCGATTGTGGCGAATGCAAGGGCTGTCCGTCGATTGCACAACGGCCCAGGCTCGCGGCACAACGCTTTTCCCTCCTCCAACCCGAACCGTCACCCGTTTTCGCGGGAAATTCGGGCCGCTAATTCGAAGGCATGGCGACGCAAAGGCAGAATCGCGGCGGTTTTGAATGGGGTACGCCTTGAACGATGGGCCAACTCAACAGTTTGCGGCGTGACGGTATGATCACAACCACTTCGTTTCTCAAAGATGTTGATTGGGAAACGGACTTTCGCGAACGAGTCAACCCGGGTCTGATCAACCGATTGATTCGCAAGGCAGTCCCGGCGCTCGAGGCATGCGAATGGCAAATCACCCACGCGGAACCGGGCGTTTGTGAAAGCCTGCTTCCACTCAACCCGGCCACAACGAATCAGCATGGAACGCACCAGGCGGCGTTGATCTCTTTGTCCGCAGATTACACCGGCGGAATGGCGCTCGTCACTCTCCTCCGCGGTGTGCCGATGGCCGGCGTCCACGTTTGTCAGCCAAACGAATCGGCCTCGCTTTGGCTCGCCTCGATGAACGTCCGCTACATTCAACCCAGCACCGGACACTTGATCGGCCGCTGCCGGATCCCCGAGAAAGAAATGCAGTTGATCGTGGAACGGTACGCCAAGGGAAAACGCGTGCTGGTGACACTGCCAGTCGAGTTCGAGTCGAATGGGCAACGCGTCGCGGAGGCCGAAATGGCCTATTTCGTCCAGCCGACCATCCAGTTGCTGGACACCAGCAAACAGCCCTCGGTCCTCTTCCAACAAAAAATCAAAGCCTCGGCCCGGATGATCGCCGGCGTCCGCGCCAGCCGCTCTCAGCAACGCAACGGTCGCCTGTTGCGAACCGATTGTCCGTACTCGACCATCGCCGCAGGGCCCCAAGGCCAAATGCTCGCGCAAAAACTCAAAGCGGCCCTGCCTCAGCTCACCGATATGGTGCATGCCCGCACGGAACATTCCGACCAAATGCTCCGAAGCATCCCTGGCCTCCGTCAAGTCGTCTTGGTCGGCGTGGGACTCGATATGCGCGCATTCCGGCTGGCAGCGGAATTTCCCGATGTGGTGTACTTCGACGTCGATCTCCCTGCCATGCTGGCTGAACGCCAACGGGTGATCGAACAAATTCCGGAGGCCCACCAGATCCACCGCACGGCGATCCCTGCCGACTTCATCCACGAAGACCTGGCCCAGGTCCTGCACGACTGCCCCGGCCTGCATCCCGAACTCCCCACCGCCGTCATCTACGAAGGCTGCTCGATGTACTTCGAAAGCCCGATCAATCAGAAGATCCTCCGGGCCATCGGGACGTTGTTACAACACCCCGCCAGCCGCGTCTGGACCGATTTCGCAACCCGCGATGCCGTCGAAGGCAAAACCGACTACCCCGAAGTCGCCCAATTTCTCAAGAGCATGACCGATCTCGGCGAATCCTTTATTTTCGGGGCCAATTCCCCCGGGGAATTCCTCGAATCGTGCGGCCTCCGCAGCCTCGAAACGACCACCGTCCGCCAGTTTCTCAACGCCACCGCTCCTCTCACCAACGACCCGGTGCTCGATACCTACCTCTTCAACATCGCCGCCGGCGGATAAGGCCCGAACGCGGGCCGTTCACGAGCCCCGGGGGGCTGACGCGTTATCCAGCGAGTTGCGAATGCGCAACACGATAGCAAACACCGGAAAACGGGTCTGACCCGCTCAACGTGAGTCATTCTGTCCTCCGCAGCGTCTCGTTAATCGTTACGGCTTATCATCGCCGACCTGGCGAGCGTCCCAAACTCGCGATGGACGGGTGGAATCGTCTCAAGTCATTTGCCCAGACGATCGAATTTGCCTAAGACGCACTTTAAGCATCGCTGTTGATTTCCTCATAAGCCGTAACCATGAAGCCCTTTATTCGCCTGGTCACGTTGGCGTTGGTCAGTTGCGGTTGCTGCGGCCCGTTGTTCTCCCAAGGGATCATCCTCCCCGCGACCGGGGCCGTGAATCGGGGGATGGCGGGTGCCACGACCGGGACTGCGATCGATCCAATCGGCTCGCTGTCTTGGAACCCTGCCACGCTCAGCGGATTCGCCGGCAACGAAATCGCGTTCGGCTTTGAAGCCCTCTATCCGACCTACACGATCGATTCCACGTTTCCCAATGTGGGAACGGGCTCGACCAATTCCGAAAACGGAGCGATGCCGATTCCGTCGTTCGGCTGGGTCCATCAGACCGCAAATCCATTTGTGAAGTTCGGCCTGGGGATGTACGGCGTCGGCGGCTATGCGTCCAACTTTCCCACGGACCCGACCAATCCCATTTTGACTCCCCCCCCCGCCCAGGGAGGGCTCGGTCTGGGGCGGATTCAATCGGAGGCCGTCTTCTTTCAACTGGCGCCCTCCATCGCCATCGCCGTCACCGATCGGCTCTCCATCGGCGGCGGGCCCCTGATCGACATGGGACGATTGGTCTTGAATTCCAATCCGTTCGTCCCGCCGAACGCCGATGGGACCTATCCTAGCGGCAACGGAACGCGTTACGCCTGGGGGGGCGGCGCCCAACTCGGGTTCTATTACATCCACGATTGCTGCTGGGAATTCGGCGGAAACCTCAAGTCCCCCACGTGGTTCGAACCCTTCCGCTACCATAGCGAAACGGCGATGGGGCAACCGCGCGTCGATACCGTCTCGGCGACGCTGCCTTTAATCTTGAGCTTCGGCGCCGCCTATCGCGGCCTCCCCCAGACGACGCTGACCGCCGATGTGCGTTACTTCAATTACGCCGCCACCGAACTGATGGGTGATCCCGCTGGTTTCGCTCCCGACGGTTCGGTCACTGGACTGGGGTGGAATGACGTCGTGTCCCTACATTTCGGAGCGCAACGCGAAGTCTCCTCCCGGCTGGTGCTGCGCGGCGGGTACATGTACGCCACCAGCCTGATCGACGACGAAAACGCCTTCTTCAATTTGGGATCCGACCTCAGCTACCAGCACATGCTCGCCATGGGCGGAAGCTGGCGACTCAACGATTGTGCCGCGGTCAGCCTGGCGTACAACTACGCCTTCGAATGGGGCTCGACCGGGCCGATGTACTTTCCCGGCCTCGGTGCGATCCCCGGTACCTCCGTCACCAATCGCTTGGATACCAACAGCCTGACCTTGGGCGTCAATGCTCGGTACTAGGCGTCGCCCAAAACACAGCTTCGCGTCCCAACGAGATCAGCCGCATGGCATTACCATCACGCGGCTGATTTTCGATGCACTGCATCAGCCGCATGGCGCTAGCCTGCGGTTTCTTCTCGCACCCGTGAAACCGCAGGCTAGCGCCAGGCGGCTGATGTTTTGGGACAAAGCCTAGGCTTTTGTCCAAACAACTCGTTTGCGATGCAATTTCAGCTCGACGCGCGACGTAGCGCCTATCCCATTACCCTCTCCCCCGCAGCGGGCATTGGTATCTACACAATTCGTGTACGTCGAGACTAGCTCCGCGTGCCCCAAAACAGAGGTCGTGCAGTTTACTTGCTCCATCTTTCCACCCTCTCGTTTAACGCCAAGCCGGAGGCGCCGGCTTTGCGATTGCTGTTCAGCGCCAACCCGGCGCCTCCG
>JBGSLW010000207.1:0-5770 GCA_041740495.1 Pirellulaceae bacterium | reverse complement strand
GCGACCGACCCACCCGTTGGCCCGGCGCGGCCGGTTCGCCTGATCGATACCTTGGAGAAGTTTCTGACCCTGGGGGACGATCAAACCGGAGTGCTGGACCCCCGTGGGGGCCCGCAGGGAACTCCGTCTGGCCGGCACGTCGCCGCAGAGGTTGCGCGTCGAACCTACGATGCCCCGCGGAAGGGAACCCTCTGGGGTTGGCAGGTTCCGGCTTACATGTGGACCAAGTCGCTCGCCGCCGGAAGCGTTCTCCTGCCGCTGTTGGCGACGCTCAGCGGATGGGCCGCCCCCGCCCAGGGACTTCAACTGTTCGGAGCGATCGCCGGCATCCTCTTTCTCGCGTTGACTGGCGCTTTATTGGCCGCCGATCTCGATCAGCCGCGCCGTTTCATCTACGTCCTCCTCCGCCCCCAGTGGCGCAGTTGGCTGGTTCGCGGCGCGTACTTGATCACCGCGTACGGCGTTTCGTTGGCCGGGTGGCTGGTCTGGACCATCGGTTCGGGGACTCCGCCGGCCGCCTGGTACAACCTGCTGGTGGCCCTGCTGGCAGCGGGTACCGCGGTGTACACCGCCTTGTTGTTCGCCCAAGCCAAGTCGCGGGACTTCTGGCAGAGCCCCCTATTGGGTGTGCATATGCTGGTACACGCCTTGTTGGCCGGGGCGGCATTCTACCTGCTGTTCGCCGTTTTCTTTCGCGATCCGATCGCCGGTTGGCAACCCTACCTCCGCGCCACGACCCTGGCACTGTTGTTCGCCAAATTGGCTGGCGACTGGCTGGAATTGTCCACCACGCACGCCACTGCAGACGCTGCACGAACCGCACATGCCATCACCCGCGGAAAATACCGCCGACTTTATTGGCTGGGCGTGATCTTGGGGGGAACCCTTCTACCTATCGCCTTATTATTCGGCGGCCCGCTGCTGTGGATCCCAGCCGGCTTGCTGATCCTGGTCGGGATCTATCTGGCCGAGCATATCTGGGTCCGAGCGCCGCAAGATCTGCCGCTGGCTTGAGGCCCTGAGTCCATTGGAACTGCCGAGTCCACTATCCTTCTCACAAGCAATCGCGATGAACCGACCCGCACCCGCACCCGCAACTGCAACTGCAACCGCAGTCCCCCGCCGCGGCTTGATCGAACGGATTGCGGTGGCCCTCCGCTTGATCCCGGATCTCGATCGGGCGCTGGCGGATAGCCCGACGCTGGAGCGCATGACGAAAACTGGGTTGACCGGCTACCCGCCTCCGGAGCAGTGGGACGAATGGCTGGAATACGACTCGGCGACCTGGCCCGTGCGTTCGCCCCGCGAGATGCAGATCGTGCCGACGACCTGTTTCAATTGCGAATCGGCCTGCGGATTGTTGAGTTTCATCGACAAGGCCAGCGGCGAGATCGATCGCTTCGAAGGGAATCCGCACCATCCCGGCAGTCGCGGTCGCAACTGTGCCAAGGGCCCGGCGACGATCAACCAGATCAAGGACACGGATCGAATACTATACCCGCTGAAACGCGACGGAGCGCGCGGCTCGGGAAAATGGCGTCGCATTTCGTGGGAGGAAGCTCTCCAGGGGATCGCAGGGCGGATCGCCCAAGCCCTCCGCGAACGCCGCAACAATGAAGTGGTCTACCACGTCGGACGCCCCGGCCACGAAGGCTACATGGACCGTATCCTCAAGTCGTGGGGCGTCGACGGCCACAACAGCCACACCAACATCTGCAGTTCCGGCGCCCGTTTCGGCTATGCGATCTGGCAGGGGTACGACCGCCCTTCGCCCGACCACGCCCACGCCCGCTTCATCTTGTTGATCAGCGCCCACCTGGAGTCGGGACACTACTTCAACCCGCACGCCCAGCGGATCGTCGAAGGGATGTTGAGCGGCGCCAAGCTGGCGGTGATGGACATGCGGCTATCGAACACCGCCAGCGCGGCGGACTACTGGCTCCCCACCCAACCGGGGAGCGAGGCCGCCGTGCTCTTGGCGATGGCCCGTATCCTCCTCCGGGAGGGACTATACAACCGACGCTTCCTGGAAGACTGGGTGAACTGGCGGGCGTACCTGGCGGAGTTACACCCGGAGTTGGAACCGACGTTCGAGAATTTCATTCGAACGCTGGAGGAACATTACGCGGACTTCACTCCGGAATTCGCCGAGCGCGAATCGGGAGTCCCGGCGGCGACGATTGTCGAAGTCGCTCGGCAGATTGGGCACGCGGGCGAACGATTCGCCACGCACAACTGGCGGAGCGCCGGGAGCGGAAATTTGGGGGGCTGGGCCGTCGCCCGCACCCTGCATTTTCTCAACGTGCTCACCGGCAGTGTGGGAACTCGCGGAGGGACCTCCCCCAGCGCCTGGAACAAATTCAAACCGCAATTTTTTGATTCGCCGCCCGCGCAAAAATTCTGGAACGAACTCCATTTTCCGGACGAATACCCGTTGGCCCACTACGAAATGAGCTTTCTCCTCCCGCACTTTCTCCGCGAGGGGCGCGGCCGGTTGGACACCTACTTCACTCGCGTTTTCAACCCGGTCTGGAGCTACCCCGATGGATTCAGTTGGATCGAAGCGCTTTCCGACGAACAGAAAATTGGCTGCCATGTGGCGCTGACGCCCACCTGGAATGAAACGGCCTACTTCGCCGATTACGTTTTGCCGATGGGGCACGCCGCCGAACGGCACGATCTCAACAGCTACGAGACGCACAGCGGGGTGTGGATCGCATTCCGACAGCCGGTCTTGCGCGAAGCGGCTCGGCGGGCGGGGCGGCCGGTCCAATTCACCTACGAAACCAACCCGGGTGAAGTCTGGGAAGAAGACGAGTTCTGGATCGAACTTTCGTGGCGCATCGATCCGACCGGCGAACTGGGCGTGCGGAAGCACTTCCTCTCTCCCTACCGCCCCGGGGAAAAAATCACGATTGACGAGTATTACCAATACATCTTCGAGCACACGCCGGGACTTCCCGCAGCGGCGGCACAACAGAATCTCTCACCGCTCGATTACATGCGGCGGTTCGGGGCGTTCGAAGTCGAACGGATCGGCTACGGAAAACATGAACGGGAATTGACCGAGTCCGAATTGGCGGGAACGGCGACCGACCCCGCCAGCGGTCTCGTCCTCCGGCAGGGCGAACCTGTCGGCGTCGTGGTCGATGGCAAACCGCGAGTCGGCTTTCCCACCCCCTCGCGAAAACAAGAAATCTACAGCGCAACGTTGCGCGAATGGGGTTGGCCCGAATATGTCCTGCCAGCCTACGTCAAATCGCACGTCCACCCGGAGACGTTGCGCCCGGAAAATAACGAGTTCGTGCTGACGCCGACATTCCGACTCCCCACGTTGATCCACTCGCGATCCGGCAACGCCAAATGGCTGGCCGAAATCTCGCACCGCAATCCGTTATGGATCCATACCAGCGATGCGACTCGACTGGGCGTCGCCACCGGAGACCTGGTCCGCGTCACCACCGAAATCGGCTACTTCGTCGATCGGGTCTGGGTGACCGAAGCGATCAAGCCGGGTGTGGTCGCCTGCTCCCACCACCTGGGTCGCTGGCGTCGACCGCAAGATCCGCCAGCCAACCGCTGGGCGACCAATACCGTCGATATCCAGCAAATCCGCCCCGGCGTCTGGCGGCTGCGGCAAACAGGTGCAATCGAACCGTACTCGAGCCACGATCCGGATAGCGGCCGGATCTTCTGGAGCGATGGCGGCGTCCATCAAAACCTGACGTTTCCCGTCCACCCCGATCCGATCAGCGGCATGCACTGCTGGCATCAGAAGGTCCGCGTGAACCCAGCCGATCCCAGTGATCGCTACGGGGACGTCCAGGTCGACGTCCATCAGGGTCAGCAAGTCTATCGGGAATGGTTGGAAAGGACGCGCCAACCGAACCGAGACGATCGGCTCCGCCGTCCACTTTGGCTCAATCGGCCACTGCGCCCCGTCACGGAAATGTTCTATGTCGTCTCGGACGCATAGCAATCCATCTCCCGCCTTGCCGCCTACACGAAGCTCCCCTCACATTACGCTCTCCCCCGCGGCGGAGGAGAAGGGAGCCAGAAGTTTTGGGTTGGCGGATAAGCTAATCGCACCGTGATTGACCGGGCACACTGATGATTGAGCGTAAACGTTCACCGGGCGAAAAACAGATTGGTTCACTTTGAGGGGGTCAGACCCATTTTTCGGAGTTGGCGTTCATTGCAGATTGCCCTTTCAAACCGAAAAATGCGTCAGACCCCCGGCGCGGGAACGGCTACCTGCCGGATTGAGCACCGGGGCGACCGCCTGATACACCCATGCGCTAACTCAGGCCCTTGACGGCTGCCAGACTGCCGCCTGTGCGTTTCCGCTTCAAGCGACACAAAACAAAAACCATTTCTTCTTAACAACAACCAAACTCCCTTTAACAACAGCACACCCCCTTCTCCCCGTCTTCGGGGAGAAGGGTCGGGGATGAGGGGTCTTCCTGTACCACCACAAGCAAACCGCCTGTTACTCTGCTCAATACTTTTCCATTTCCGTTTAACCCCACACTCAAACAAAACAACTCCCCCTTCTCCCCGTCTTCGGGGAGAAGGGTCGGGGATGAGGGGTCTTCCTGTACCACCACTAGCAAACCGCCTTTTACTCTGCCCAATACTTTTCCGTTTCCGTTTAACCCCGCACTCAAACAAAACAATACCCCCTTCTCCCCGTCTTCGGGGAGAAGGGTCGGGGATGAGGGGTCTTCCTGTACCACCACAAGCAAACCGCCTGTTACTCTGCCCAATACTCTTCCGTTTCCGTTTAACCCCGCACTCAAACAAAACAATACCCCCTTCTCCCCGTCTTCGGGGAGAAGGGTCGGGGATGAGGGGGTCTGCATGCCTTACGAACGACGCAAACGAGTCCGCCGCGAGCATACGGAAAATATCCAGTTTGCCCGGTCGCTCCGGATGGACCTGACGGACTCCGAAAAAATGCTCTGGATGCAACTGCGCGATCGCCAACGGCGCCACGTCAAGTTTCGGCGCCAGCATCCGCTAGGACCCTATTTCTGCGATTTTTATGCGCCAGAACTGAAACTCGACATTGAATGCGACGGCTCTTCGCATGATTCCGAATCCAGCCACCGAGCCGATGCAAGACGCGATGCGTGGATGAGAAAACACCGAATCACCGTCCTGCGATTTTCCAACGACCAGATCGATCAGGAGCTGCCTTGCGTGATGCAAACGATTGACGAAACTATCCAACGCCTTACCGTTGCGTCGCACCTCACCCCCAACCCCTCTTCTGCCGAGAAGAGGGGAGCCGGAAGTTAGGCGATATGGAAGCGTGACCAAGAAGCCCTGTGTCACGAACAACGTGCGCCGAGAGGGACAACTTCCTTTCTCCCGAACCCAAAGGCCATGCCCGGTGTTCGTTGTTATGTCTTCTCGCCTTGCATTGAGTGCAGCGAGTACGGAGCTGGTTTCACCGAAGGAACTCCGGCCGAATTCTGGTCGATCGCGATGCTGGCCCCCTCATCCCCAACCCTTCTCCCCCGCAAAGCCGGGGGAGAAGGGAGCCAGAAGTATTGGGTATACGGTTTGGCTATCCACGGCGTGAATCGCCGAGCACACGGAAGCACCTCGCAGCGAATCGACCACCTCACCGCGCACCGCACCGCGCACCGAATCGACCACCGAATCGACCACCGAATCGACCACCGAATCGCGCATTGCAGCGCGCACCGCACCGCGCACTGCACCTCACCGCGCATCGAATCGCGCATCGAATCGCGCACCGAAT
>JBGSLW010000206.1:0-3069 GCA_041740495.1 Pirellulaceae bacterium | reverse complement strand
CCAGCAGCGACGCCCCGCCGCAGAAGTAGCCATGTTTGCCAGACTCCAGGCGATGTTGAAGACGGCTTTTCGCAGCTTGCAAATGCACAAGCTCCGGTCGTTCTTGACCGTCCTAGGGCTGGTTTTCGGCGTGGCCAGCGTGATCGTGATGCTGGCAGTCGCCGAGGGGGCTAGTCGCGAGTCGCAACGGCAGATCGAGTCGTTGGGGATCAACAACGTCATCGTCCGCACGGTCAAGCCGACTCAAGAGTCAATGCCGGTCAATTTCGAGCAGTTTGGATCGCGGTACGGATTGACCTACGACGACCTGGCCCGCATCGCAGACTCGATCGACACCGCGGTCCGCGTCACCCCGTTGCGGGAAGTCGTGCAGGAGGCGCGGTACGAAGCGGAAGCGCTCGACGCGCGGGTGGTCGGCGTGTATCCCAGTTTCGCGCAGAGCAACCGTCTGGAATTGGCGGCGGGCCGCTTCATCGACGACCACGATTTGACGCGGCGGACGAACGTCTGCGTGATCGGCGAGGAACTGGCACGGCGGCTGTATCGCCATCAGGTCGCCGTCGGAAAATCGATCCAGATCGCCAACCGCCATTTCTTCCGAATCGTCGGGGTCACCCGCTACAAGATGCCGTCGGCCGGGATCGGCTCGAGTCTTTCCGCAGAGGACCTGAATCGCGATGTCTATATCCCCCTGACCACCGACCGCAGCCGGGTGGGGGATGTGATCGAGAAGATCGAACAAGGGAGTTTCAGCCGACAGCATTTGGAACTGAGCCAGATCACGGTCGAAGTGCGCGATCGGTTCGCCGTCAAACAGACCGCAGCGGCGCTCGACGGGTTGCTCGCCAAGTTCCACCCGCTGCAGGACTACAAGATCACCATTCCACTCGACTTGCTGGAACAGGCCCAAGCGACTCAGCGGATCTTCAACACCGTGTTGGGGGCCACCGCGGCGATTTCGCTGCTGGTCGGTGGCATCGGGATCATGAATATCATGCTCGCCAGCGTCAGTGAGCGGACGCAGGAGATCGGGATCCGCCGAGCCCTTGGCGCGCGGCAAAGCGATATCGTCCTGCAGTTTCTGATCGAGACGGCGACGCTGTCGATGGTCGGGACCCTCTTGGGGCTGATGCTGGGATTGGCGGCCCCGCATCTGGTGACTTGGCTGTCCGGGATGGAGACGCGGATCACGCTCTGGGCGCCGCTGATCGCGGCGGGCGTCTCGTTGGTGGTGGGAATCGCCTTCGGCATCTACCCCGCCCGCCGCGCCGCCATGCTGGATCCGATCGAAGCGCTGCGAAGGTTGTAGAGGGCCTGGGTATCTGGGATAGGCTGTTTGTCCCTAGCATTTTCCTCTCCCCCCTTCTGGGGAGAGGGTAGGGTGAGGGGGCCAAACGGCTTTAGGATAGTCTCCAGAACATCGTCACTCTGAGTCCTGAGGGGCGTCGGCTTGCGTTCAGGAACATCGAACGAGTACAATTGGTGGCCTCAGAGTTGACGTGCGCGCGGCAAACATATGCCGAGCGTCGTCGCTCGACAACTTTTCTAGAAAGCGGTCATGGCAGAAGGCACGATCAAGAAACTGACGGACAAAGGCTTCGGATTCATTAAGACGGGAACCGACAAGGACCTTTTCTTCCATTCGAAGAGTCTTCAGGGCGTCGAATTTGAAGATTTGCACGAAGGCCAACGGGTCTCGTACACCGAGGGTAAGGGTCCGAAGGGTCCTTGCGCTGAAAACGTCAAGCTGGTGTAATTCGGCGGCCTGTTTTACTACGGCGGCTTCGTTTACTTTGGCGTCAACGTCCGTGGAACACGGGCATCGTTCGTCCGAAGATGAAGGCCGACAGAATAGGATAGCCAACGACGCGTAATTTCGCGCTGTTGCGCCAGGGGTGCGCGCCCCGTCAGCGAGACTCGCAAGACGCGCCAATCCACTTCGATTCGCCCATCACGGTTGCCCGGCTGGCTGTTGCTCGCCGGCTACCGGGATACGGGGTGCGCGGTACGAGTATTCGGTACTGCGTATTCGGTTCGAGGTGCGGAATCACAGGGCAACCTGGTCCATCTCATCTTCGTCCCAATCGACTTGTCGATTGGTTGACCGCCACGATCTGCTGGCGGATCTCCGCCCCCTTCGCCAATCCGCCGTTCGAATTCGGCGGCCGACAATCCCTCGCAGATTGGTGCGGTGCAAGCTGGATCTGTACAAACAAAAAACCCGTTGGGGGGTCTGGCTGAACCTTCCCAACGGGTTTTTGCTATCAAAAAGTAGTTGTCAGCCGGGTGTGGCTGACTGAACTCTATACCAGTACAAGGATTCCCACGGAATTTGCCGTGTGTGCCGAAGCACGAGCACGACTATTAAAAATTCCTTAGAAAGGAGGTGATCCAGCCGCAGGTTCCCCTACGGCTACCTTGTTACGACTTAGTCCCAATCATCGAGTTGACCTTCGGCACTAGCCCCCTTGCGGTTGGCATCGCGACTTCGGGCCCCCCCAACTTTCGTGGCTTGACGGGCGGTGTGTACAAGGCTCAGGAACACATTCACCGCGGTATGCTGACCCGCGATTACTAGCGATTCCAGCTTCATGCAGGCGAATTTCAGCCTGCAATCCGAACTGAGCAATGTTTTTTGCGGTTTGCTTGATCTCGCGATTTCGCATCGCTTTGTACATTGCATTGTAGGACGTGTGCAGCCCTAGACATAAAGGCCATGAGGACTTGACGTCATCCCCACCTTCCTCCGGTTTAACACCGGCAGTCTCTCCAGAGTCCCCGGCATGACCCGCTGGCAACTGGAGACAAGGGTTTCGCTCGTTAAGCGACTTAACGCGACATCTCACGACACGAGCTGACGACAGCCATGCAGCACCTGCGCAAAGGCTCCCCGAAGGGCACTCCCTGCTTTCACAGGGATTCCTAAGCACGTCAAGTCTAGGTAAGGTTCTTCGCGTAGCCTCGAATTAAGCCACATCCTCCACCGCTTGTGTGAGCCCCCGTCAATTCCTTTGAGTTTCAGCCTTGCGACCATACTCCCCAGGCGGAGCACTTAACACTTTCGCTACG
>JBGSLW010000205.1:0-20205 GCA_041740495.1 Pirellulaceae bacterium | reverse complement strand
GCCGGTTGGATCCGCGCCGCGCTCCGCGTCGGTTCGACTTGCGCCAAGCCGGACTCGGTCGCGACGCTCGCAAGAACGACGCCGAGTGCGCCCCAACTCCCAACCGTCAGGCAGAGGCCCGTCCGCCAATGCTCGCCGCGGTATGCTGATCTTTTCATGGATCGTACGTTCATTTGCGATGCCCCTCTCTCCCCCGCCACGCTCCATCATCATACGGAAATCGACCCACCGAACCAATGGACGCCCTCGAAAAAGGCGACCCGCTTTCACCGATTCCCACCAGGAAATTCGTGTTGTCCCAACCTCCTTGTTTGCCCTAGAATCCCGCACTCCATTGGCACCTCGTCCGTCCCATGTTCAGGATCCCCCATGCTCTTCGACGTCCGAAAAATCTTGGGATTGCACGCCGAGACGGTCACCCGCTGGCACGCGCAGCCGCTCGATAATTGCTACCAGGGGTTTTATGAAATCGTTTGCCGCCAGCATCAATTCAATTTCCTGCTATGGCATGAGGAGGACATCGCGCGCAGCCGCGAGGCGAGCGATGCTCAGATTGCGCAGGTCAAACGAGCGATCGACCGCTACAACCAGGCGCGGAACGATCAAATCGAAAAACTCGACGACGCGATCGCCGCGGAATTGTCCCGCCACGGCGTTTCACCCACGCCGTGCGCTCGGCTCAATTCAGAGACCCCCGGAAGTGCGATCGACCGACTCTCCATCCTGGCGCTCCGCATCTACCATCTGGAAGAGCAGCTGGAGCGGCCCGAAGCCACGCTGCAGCATCTCCAAGCAGTGGCGGGGAAACTTCAAGTCTGCCTGGCACAACGGGCAGATTTGGCGCGGGCGCTCGAGTTGTTGGTGAACGATCTGAGCTCGGGGCAAGCCCGCCACCGCATCTTCCGCCAAATGAAGATGTACAACGATCCGGCCCTCAATCCCTACCTCAACGGCCAACTCCGCCCCGCGGCCTGATGTCGAACAATGGTCCCCATTGTTCCTCCGTGGAAGCGATCGGTAGTTCCCCGATTCGCGCACGGTTGGAACAACTGTTCTGCCATGGAATGCCGGTTCGTCGACGCGGGGCCGACGTTCGGCGCAGATGATGTGGAATGCGCGGCCAAGTGGCGGGTCATGTCGTTGACGAATCGCCTTGGATAGGCCAGGCCTCCATCGGTGAAGGCGAGATCCATATCGCAATCTGCATCCGCTCTGCGACCAGTTCCGCGAGTCGCCTCCAATACGGAGTGATGTGAGCGGACAATTCGACCGGTCTCCCGGGATTCTGGCGGAACCAACGGACGATGCGGCGGCAATCGAGCCGCACGCGATGCGCCCACTCGGGCGGATTCGAATAGACGCGCACGGGGAGCTCCGCATCCAACAACTCATAGAGCATTTGCCGAGTCTCGTCCGGCAGCCAGGATTCGATCTCCGCCAGCTCCGCCGCAAACTCGTTGCGACTTGCGGGCGGCGGCGACCGTAATGCGGCGGGGTCGAACCTGCGAGGGGATTTCGTCACGGAGCTCAAGCCCAGCGAAATTTTTCTCCGGTGAGTCGCTCGTAGGCGTCGATGTACTTCGCCCGCGTGCGGTCGACCACTTCGTCCGGCAGCCCGGGTGGCTCGCTGTTCTTGTCCCAGCTAGTCGTTTCCAAGTACTCACGAACAAACTGCTTGTCAAACGATGGCTGGTTGCGTCCCGGCGCGTAGTCGGCCGCTGGCCAGAAGCGAGAACTGTCCGGAGTGAGAACTTCGTCGATCAACAAGAGCTCATCGTCAAACCAGCCGAATTCGAATTTGGTATCCGCCAGAATGATCCCGCATTTTGCCGCGTGCTCGGCCGCCCGACGATAGATCTCGATACTGCGATCCCGGAGGGTCTCCGCGACCGGAGTCCCCACGGAATCACACATCTCGACGAACGAAATGTTCTCGTCGTGCCCGCTGGTCGCCTTGGTCGCCGGGGTAAACAGCGGCTGCGGAAACCGTTCACAATTCCTCAGCCCTGCCGGGAGTTCGATTCCGGAGACCTTGCCGGTGGTTTGGTAGTCTTTCCAGCCCGAACCGACCAGATAGCCGCGGACCACGCACTCGATCGGCACAACCTGACATTTCTTGACGATCATGCTCCGGCCTTCCAGCCACTGCCGATCGAGCCCTGCAGGGATTTCAACCCCATCCAGTTCGGTGGACAATAGGTGATTGGGGACTTGAAGGTAATCGAACCAGAATTTGCTGATCTGCGTCAGGACGCGTCCCTTGTCCGGGATCAACGTGGGTAGAATCCAGTCGAAAGCACTGATTCGATCGCTGGCGACCATCAGGAAGCTATCACCCAAATCGTAAATATCGCGAACCTTGCCTTGGCGGACCATGGTCGAGGAGGGCATGCCGAGTTTCCTTTCGGAGCGGGGAATGATGTCTGCAAAAAAATATACGCAAAATCGCCGCGACTCAACAGTCCCGGACCTCGGCAGTCGATTGCACGAAACGGAGGCCTGGTTTAGACTTCGAAAGTCTCCAAACCCGCGGTGATTCAGTTGGGTTCGTTGCAATTAGTCGTTCCCCAGTCGATTGCGGCGAATCGCCGTGTTCTGGCGACCATGCATATGGTCCGCTTTGACCTCGTCCCTTGGCCGGCTCGACTGCAGGTCGAAGAAACAACCGTCCGCTTGCTGCGCAATGTGGCACATTCGGGGATGGTGCTCATTGCCTACCCCGTCCCAGGTTACGGGGAAATCACGCTGCGGACGGGTACGCTTCCCGAGCGCTCCGAACCGTACCACCTGACGATCGAGCTTGCGCGGGGGACGCTGGACCGATTGCGAAATCAAATCAGCTTGTGGCATGAATCGGGGATGGAGATCCCTCCTATCATTTCGGCCGAAGTCGAACGAGCTTTGGAGCGACTGGTCAAGGCAATATTCGGGGAAACGAATGCGGAGCGCCAGGCGGAACTTTCCGAAGAATGTTTGGCGATCTGCTGTCCGTTGATCGACGGATTGTGCGAGGAATTCGCTCGGCAGGCCAAGTCAACGGCCCCCCCGCGGCTCGGTGCACCTCGCGGCCTGGGCGTTCGGATCCAACCGGACGAGTTCAATTCGGAGTGGCTGCAATCCCTTGAACCAGGGATTCGCTACATCGAAGTCGCCGGCTGGGGGGAGAGCGCGATCGACCCGGACGAGGATCGAACTTCGCCCAGCGAGGTCCAAGCCCTGATCGCTGCAACTCCCCGTCAAGTCTTGATCGGGCCGCTGTGGGACGCCAACCCGGACGGCCTCCCGGACCGAATCAACCAAATCGGCGAATTCGACCGAAAGCGAGTCGAAGCGCTTCAGTATTTTGGCCAGATGTTGGGAGAGATTCGCGTTCCTCCCGATTGGCTGCACATCGCCAGCGGCTTGAATGGAGTCGGCCATCGTTTTCTCAGTTTCCCCCAGCAAATCCAATTGGTGGTCGACCTGCAGCATCTGGTCGACGAGTTCCATCGGGAGGCGCCCATTCTGATCAGCTTCGCCCAACCTTGGGGAGAGCGCTTGGCTTGGAGCGTGGGAGGCGCCCAAGGGATCCAAATCGCGGATCTGCTGCTGCGGAACGATATTCGATTGAATGGGTTTGGCTTGGAGTTCGACCTGGACTATTGGCCGCATGGCTCGCTGCTGCGCGATCCACTCCAATGGTTGGACTTGATCGATACCTGGTCCCAGTTCGGCCTGCCGCTGTTTGTCTTTTTGCGGGCGCCGACCGGGTATCGAGCCGAAGACATCCGGGGGGAGGGGAACGATCGGACTCCCACGATTCGAGCCAGCCTTTCGCCGGATCGGCTTATGGACCACGTCGCCCATGTCGTGAGCCTCCTGCAGACGCGCGCTGCCGTGCAGTGCGTGTTGTGGTCGGATTGGAGGGATGTCAGCGTCTCCCCGTACCCTGCGGGCGGCTTGACCGATGCCGCGGGACGACCGAAGCCGATCGGCGACTTGTTCATGGCCTTGTCGCGCAGTTGACCTTTCTGGATGTGCGGGCTCATGTCGGGTCGTACGGATTGTTCCGCTTCGCAGACGAAAATCCGCGGCCCCGCCCGAGCGCCCCACAGCTTTCGCATGATGTCCTCGCCGGAAATGGGGCGATAAATCTGAAGAATGCCACAACCTTGACGGACCTCCGGATCCAGGCTTGGCCGTTGGTCCCCGGGAGACTCCGCTAGCAGTTCAGGCTGAAAATTGAGGTCGACCTGATCCCTCGGTTCAGGCGATACTTACGCGAGCCTCGTGGCAGTTGGATTATTTGATGTACTCAAGCCGGCAGAAATCGCAGGTCCGCGGCGGGATGGATTCGTAGCCGGTGGAAGATTCAGGGAGGATTTCATGAGGCGTGCATATTTCTTGATTCCCCGTAACGCATGGTCGGTCGTGGCCTGCGGTCTGCTGGGTGTATCGTCATTGGCAGCACAAACCGCCGAGCCTCCCAAGGCCGTGCAAGAACCGGTGTACCGGGTCGCACGACTCGATGACGCCCCGGCCACGGGCCCGGTAGAAACCGCTCCCGCGCCGACAATGACGGCGGATGCAACCGCCGCCGCGGTCCCCGCCGCCAACGCGTCCAACACAACCGCACGCACGCCGCACCCGTTGGATCAAGCGATCGATATCGCCCATAACCGGCTCAACTGGATCCGCCAAGACGTCAAGGATTATCAGGCGATCATGGTCAAACGCGAGCGGATCGACGGAACGCTCAACGACCCTGAATATATGAAGGTCAAGATTCGCAACCGCCGCACCCTGGAAAACGGAAAACAAGTTCCGTTTTCGGTCTACATGCGGTTCCTCAAGCCGAAATCGATTCGCGGGCGCGAAGTGATCTTTGTGGAAGGGATGAACGGCGGCAAGATCGTCGCGCACGATACTGGTCTGACCGGCCTGGTCACGGTCTTCCTCGACCCGACCGGATTCATGGCGATGAAGAACAGCCGCTATCCAATTTACGACGCGGGCCTGGAGAATCTGGTGGCCAAGCTGATCGAAAAAGCCGAACGCGATCGCGAAGCGGGGCTGTGCCAGGTCGATTACATCGACACCGCCAAGATCAACGACCGCCCTTGCATGAAAATCAAAGTGGTCCACGACGAACAACGTGCGCCGTTTGACTTCCATATGGCGGAAGTCTTCATCGATCAGGAGTTGCAGCTGCCCGTCCGCTACGCCGCCTACGACTGGCCCACGGCGCCCGGCGGCGAGCCGCAACTATTGGAAGAATACACCTACCTCAACCTGGAGCTGAACAAAGGGTTCGGCGACAAGGACTTCGACCACAAGAATCCCGAGTACGAGTACCGTTAGAACGGCTCGCCGCGAATCGCCGTTTCGTAGACGGCGACCTGAATCCAGTACTCGGCTTGCACCGCAATCCACTGCAACCGAGCATCGGCTACCGCGGTCTCGTAGATATTCAGCTCGATCAAGTCGATGTCGCCGGCGTTGAAAGCCACTTCCGCCAGTCGCAAGGACTGCTGGTTCAGCTCGACGTTGCGGCCGGATTGCTCGATGGCCGCGAACGCCGCGTTGACCGCGCTGGCGGCGTCCTGGACTTCCGCAGTGATTTTGTTTTGAGTGAATTCCAGTTTGGCGTTGATCTCCGCCAGCTTGGCTTGAGCGGCACGCAGTTTCCCCAGCCCCTCCCGACGTTGGAGGGGCACTTCTGCAGCGACGCCCACCTCCATTTCGAACGGAGTCTTGTCCCCTTTGGAGCTGGCCGCGCCCCCGATATCTTGTCCGGCTGTCCCCAATAGATCGAGTCGCCCGAGGATGAGATTTTCGGCGGAGCGAACCGCGACCGCAGTCACCTGCCGGGCCGCCGCGAGTTCGCGCAATTCGGGTCGCAACGCCAAGGCTTGTGCGATCCCCAATTGCACGTCGCCGTCAGCCAAGGGGGCCGTGACCGGCCAATCGGGCGGCAACCGATCATCGCTCACGATTTGCGGCGCATTCGCGGCGTCGCGATAAAACAGCGAGAGCGAGATCGCCGTTTTCTGGAGATACCGTTGGGCCTTGATCAACTCCACCGTCCGTTTGGCGATGAAGCGATCGTTGTCGATTCGAGCAATCTCCGGGAGATCCCCCGCCGCGACCCGCTGAGAGATCTGGCCGACCCGCGTCTGGGCCAATTCCAACAACTTGCGTTGGGCTTGGACCGCCTGCCCCGCGGCCACCCACTCCCAGTACGCTTGGGTGGCGTATCGTTGAAACAGCAAGAGTCTCGCGTTGACGCCGGCGACCACCTGATCTCGCTCGCTTTGGGCGGTCCAAACGCCTGCACGTCGCGAATCGATGTTGCGGTCGCGCAGCATAGGGAGGACAAGACCTGCCTTGAATTCGCCCCCTTCGTTGGTTTCGCGCTCACCAAACCAGGGCTCGAAATCGCCATCACCAATCCGGTAGCCGCCCAGCACTCTTCCACCTCCCCACAAGGGCTGCGAAACTCCCAGGGTCTGGCGGTAGTTCTGGTAGAAACCCAGGGGCTGGTTGAGGCTGGCGCCCCCCAGCACCGTGTCGAACTGGCCCCACGACGCCACGACCTTGCCCTGGGCAGCTTCAATTTCCTCCAGCGCCGCCTGGATCAACGGGTAACCAGTCTCGACCGACCGCAAAACGTCGCTCAATAGCAGGGGAGATCGCGTCGTCGGTGATGCGGGAGCCCCCTCGAGAATCTGCTCAGAATTCGAAGCAAGGACCGCAGTGGCCAAAGCGATCCCCTCGTCGGATGCCGCGCCGCCGTCCGCCGGCGTTCCAGCCTCCGCGCGAACGTCAGTCAGCACAGGTGAGATAGCAGCAGCTGTTTTTTCCGAGGCCGCAGCGAGGCCTTCATATCCCTGGACGACCTCTCCCACGGAAGGTCGTGACGCCGTCCGACAACTGCTCGAACCGAAAACCGAAAAAACCACCATCAAGCAAACGACGCGTGCGCCCCACCAATTTCGCAGGTCTACTTCGGTATCTTGGGAAATTTGACCTCCGATTTGTCGAGATTCTCGCTGGCCACGATCGGTGGAAATCCGTTTAACTGCCGCCAAATTTCGTACCCCAACTGCACCTGCCGCAACATGACCCAACCGTTCACGCGCACGCCTTGACGAAGGTACAGGTCGGAGGGCCATGGCGTGTCGTGGGGGCTGGGTATCACCAGAATTCGAAATTGTCCGCGTTCGTTGTCGGTCGGATCGATGCTGGCCACGACCCCACCAAACGTTCCGACGGCGATCGACGGCCATCCAGCAAACTGGACCGCCGGCCAACCTTCGAACTGCAGCCGAACGTCTTGACCGACATGCACCAGCGGCATGTCGTTTCCCGCGACGTACAGCTCGACCCCCTTCTGCGTCACTTCCGGGACGATGGTCAACAACGGTTCACCCGCTTTGACCAACTGGCCGCGTTCGTAGACCGGCAGTCGGTAAATCGTGCCGTCGCGCGGCGCGAAAATCTTCTGCCGCACCAATTCGGATTGCTTCAACTCCAGGTCGCGTATCTCCTTCCGGATGGTCGCCACCTGGCCCAAAGCATCCTGACGCAACGCCTCGGCATAGTCGATTTTGGTTTGGGCCAGCTGCCGCTCTTCCTCCATTTCGTGCTGCTTCGCGGCAAGTTCACTTTCTAACGATTCGACTTCCCCCCGCACGGACTCCAACTCGGCTTGGGCAACATCCAGTTCCTGTTTGAGTTTTTCGATCTCGCGTTCAGGCTTCAAACCCGCCTCAAAGAGCGAAGCCTGCCGGTCGTAATTCAACTTCGCTTGCCGAACTTTGGCCTCATAGCCACGGACCAATCGCTGTTTGCTTTCCAACTTGGCTTGAGCCGATTCCACCAGTTCCTGGGCGGCTCGCACCGTAAATTTCTGGGCCTCCGTGTAGCCCGTGACGTTGTTCTGGTACGCCTCCGCTTTGGCCTCTGCGGTCTCCAGTTTTGCGTTAAAATCCCTGAGCTGGCCGGCAATTTGTTCCGCCAAGTTGGCGGCGACCGGCTGAATCTCCAACAGGAAATCACCCCGATTTACCTTCGAACCCTCGACCAATCCTGGCGCCAGCCGGTCGATCACTCCATCCAACGACGATTCGACGGTCTGCTGGCGCTCCTGGGGAACATACGCCACGACTTTGCCCGTCCCCCGCGAGGTCTGCTGCCAAGGCAGCCACAACATCGCCAGGATCGCCAGCATCAAGCCGCCGATCAGAAAGCGCGCCACGCGCTGCGCGATCGCCGACGACTCGACCAGGTAAAGGGCTGAACTCCGTCGCTCCGCCAGTTGAATAGCCGGAGCAGTTTGCCTACGAATCATTATCGATAACCTAGAAAAATTCGCTGTAACCAATACACGCCCAGCCGAGTATTCTGCTTAATTCGCAAAGTCTGCCAGGCTTGACTCGCGGGGCGCCGCGGTCAAATCCAGGACCTGATCCGCCCACGCAGCAATCGCGCGGCGCCCGGATGCGATAATCAATGTTGTTTCTCCCTTGAACCACGTTAGTCCGGCCAAAACCTCGTCCAAGTCCTGGTCGGCCAGCCGGTCCAACAACCCGTCCACCAACAGCAACCGCGGCCGCGCCACCAACGACCGAGCCAACATGAACCGCACTCGGTCCCCTTGTGACAACGGCTCCCCGCTGACGCTGATTTCCGTAGCCAGGCCCAAATCCAACCGCCGCCACCGCCCAGCTAACCCCATCTTTTCCAGCACGTCGTCGATCCGGTCGGAATCGATTTGGCGCCCCAAACGCAAGTTGTCGTCCAGCGTCCCCTCAAACAGCTCGATCTCATTCACAAAATCCACCGCCGCTCCGATCGCATCCACTGCCAAATGGTCGACCCGACGGTTGTCGATCAATACGAACCCCTGCTCGGGTCGGATTTGGCCTGCAATCGCTTCCAGCAAGCGAGATTTGCCACTGCCGCTGCTTCCGAGCACCACCCAAGAACTCCCTGCCGGAATCGAGCGGCGCAACGCCGGATCGGGAAGGATCCCCTCCACATCCACCAGCTCGACGCTGGCTGGACCCGCCTTGGTCAATCGCCGGGCATACGCTTGCGGTTGGACCGGCAGATCGTAAAGCTTGCCCAACTTGTCGACCGCCGCCAGCAGATCATAAATACTCTCCAAGTGCTTGCCGATCTTCGTGAAGGACCCCAAGATCACCGTGACGATGAGCTCCGCCGCGACGAGCTGCCCCAACGTCATCTGCCCGCTGATCACCAGGTAGCCGCCCAACCCCAACAGCAAGGTCCCGGCAACCGCCTGCACAAAGAACGAAAAGGCCACCTGCCGCAACACAATCCGGAAATGGCTGCGGCGAGTCAGGCAATATTTCGCCGCCAACTCGTCGGCGCGACGCACCGCCAAATGCCGGCCTCCGTTCAAACCAAACGTCAGCGGATTCCTAGCCAGCGTCTGCAACCAGGCCGCCGTTTCATACTTCATTTGCGACTCGTCCGTCGCCGTGCGTACTGCTCCCCGGCCGACCACGTACAGGACGACCGTCATCAACAGGATCAACCCGACGTCATATCCCAACAAAAAAGGGTGATAGAACGCCAATACCGTCAGCCCAATCACCGTTTGCAGAATCAACATCAGCGTCTCCAATAACAGTTTGGAGAGCACTTTTTGCACGGTCATGACATCAAAAAATCGGTTGAGCAGCTCCGGGCCATAATGGGTCTTGAAATAGCCGAAGGGAACCCGGATCAGACGCTGTGCCAACTCGTCGACCGTCCGCACGAACAACCGCCGCTGCATGATTTCGACAACCACCGTCAGCAAGATCCCCAGCGCGCCGCGAAACACCAGGAAAACAAAAACCATCACCGACAAAACGACCAGCGGCTGCAGATACCTGCCAAACGCGATCGTATTGACCACCGCTTCAACCGCCAGCGGAGTTGCCAGGCTCAGCGCCCCGACGAACAAAGAAAAGACAAAGACATTCCACAAGTCCCGCGATTCCGGCCGCATCATCCGCCAGAATCGCCGCCAAGGCCGAGTCTTCCCGCCAGAAGCCGAGTGGGGGTCGGCGCCCCATCCTTCCGCCGACGGACTGGGCTGCAACAAAAACCCAGTGCCGCGGCCCTCCGCATCCAGCTGCACCTGTCGTTGCAACCACCGCCGCGTCACCTTCCGCTGCCGGCCGCCGCCATGAATCACGTAGTGCCGCCGCCCTTCCCGCCGGATCAATGCCAAATGCGTTCCCGAGCCGTCCCGCGCGTGCCCGTCTTTCAACGGCAATATCACCGGACCGATTTCTACGCCGCAAGCAATCAGCTCCGACAATCCCCCCTCGATTTCCCGCAGCGTCAGCCCGACATGCTCCCCCAAAATCGCCAGACGGTCCCCCATCTCCGTCCGCGCGTCCAGTTGGTTCAAATCGGCCAAAACACCGCTGGCCGCAGCAGCCGAATATTCCACCCCCAATTGCAGACAGACCGCCCCCATCAACTGTGAAATCTCAGTAGACTGCGCCGGTTCATCGGAACGAGTGACCATGACCACGTTCAAATTCAATCCCTATCCAAGCCTATGCATGCCGCGATTCCTCGCTCGCTCTTAGCCGCTCACAATAGTACGGCTTTCAACAAACGCAGGAAAAGCAGACTTTTTTGAACAAAAGGTAAGATAAAATAAACACAATCGGTCGGCAGCAGATGGCGCGAATTTCCAAAACTGAACTGAGTGGAGGCGGCGAACCGGCCGAACACGCGTGGATTGGCTGAACTACCATCACTTGTATTACTTCTGGACCGTCGTCCAAGCAGGAACGATCCAAGCCGCAGCCGAACAGCTGCACCTCGCCCGCCCCACGATCGCGGCGCAGTTGAAGGCCTTGGAACGGCAGGTCGGACAACCGCTATTCAAGAAGCGGGGTCGCAAGTTGGAACCGACTGAATTTGGTCTTCAGATTTACAACTACGCGCACGAGATCTTTTCGTTGGGGCACGAACTGCGCGAATTCGTGCGCACAGGACAAGCAGGACGTCGACCTTTGTTTCGAGTGGGACTGGCCGACGTTGTTCCCAAGGCGATCGCCTACGAAGTGCTCCGTCCAGCTTTGGGCCTGAATGACCCCCCCAAGCTAATCGTCCACGAAGGGAAACTCGCGGACCTGCTCTCGGATCTCGGTCGACACCGCTTGGACCTGGTCCTATCCGACGCCCCTTGTCCGCCCACCGTCGAGTTGAAGGTGTACAACCATCTCCTGGGAGAATGCGGCTTGTCCTGGTTGGCCATGCCCAAACTCGCCGCGGCCCATCGCCAGCGTTTTCCACAATCCTTGACGGGAGCCCCCTGCCTGTTGCCGACCGAGCACACGGCGGTGCGCCGGGCACTCGATCATTGGTTGAGCGAGCAAGATATTTTTCCGCAGGTCGTTGCGGAGTTTGAAGACAGTGCACTGCTCAAGATTTTCGGCGAGGCAGGGGAGGGGATCTTTCCGGTGCCGACGGCGGTGGAAGCCAAGGTCGTCGACCAACTCGAGGTTGCCGTCGTCGGCCGCATGCCGGAAGTCCTCGATCGCTTCTACGCCATCTCCGCGGAAAAGCGAGTCCAGCACCCTGCGACGCTCGCCATCGTGCGGCAAGCTCGAACTCGGCTATTCGAAACGTCGGAAAAAATACGCTAGGCGCCTCGACGCAATTCACGCTCACCCCTCTCCGCAGCTTTGGAGGTCGTGCAGCGTTGTTTCGCAATGTGTTGCGAGTGTTTCGTTTAACGCCAAGCCGGAGGCGCCGGCTTTGCTTTAAACAGAAATCCCAACATGCCGGCGCCTCCGGCTTGGCGTTAAACAAGTTGCTGGAACGATGGTGCAAGCAACCTGTACAACCTCACTTGTGGGCGCGAGACAAGCCAGTGGGCGCGAGACGAGCCAAAATCGATGTGCGCGAATTGGGTAGTTACGGATGCCAAGACGGGGGAGAGTGAAAAAACGTGTCTTCTAATTCAGATTCACCCTCCCGCGGATAGTTAGCTTTCCCATAAGCCCGCGGGAGGGTCGGACGCACGACGCGGCCGGGGAGGGCACTGGAAGAACGTAGTGCCCTATTCACGCTCACCCCTCTCCGCAGCTTTGGAGGTCGTGCAGCGTTGTTTCGCAATGTGTTGCGAGTGTTTCGTTTAACGCCAAGCCGGAGGCGCCGGCTTTTCTTTAAACAGAAATCCCAACATGCCGGCGCCTCCGGCTTGGCGTTAAACAAGTTGTTGGAACGATTGTGCAAGCAACCTGAACAACCTCACTTGTGGGCGCGAGACGAGCCAGAGTCGATATGCGCGAAATGGGTAGTTACGGATTCGAAAACGGGGGAGAGTGAAAGTAGTCGATGAACCTAAACACAAAAAAACTGCATCAATTCGCCGACACAGAGAGAGAGAAAAAGTAGATAGGCCGTTAGACGAACGCACGAGTCAGTTCGTCCAACACCCGCTGCTCTGCATCGGAAACCTTACTCCCTAGCCCCATAAACCCGCCGGCCGCTCGGGCGACTTTCTGGGCTCGTCCCATCACGGCAGTTTGAATCTGATGGAGCGCCACCGAGTCGACGTGCTGCTTGACCGCCGCCATGTAACTTTTCCAAGCCTGGAGCAAGTCGGGGGATGGCTTGTTCAGCAGCCATTGTTGAATCAATCCGAATTGGATCGATCCCGGCTGGATCTGTTCGTCCGCGCAGGCCTTTTCGATCGCAGCACGTTCCCGGTCATCCAAGACGCCGTCCGCCCAAGCGACCGCGACCAACGGCACCACCGCCAGAGCGGACATCGTTTGCGCATTGATATTCTGTGCCAGCAAAGCGTCCAGCGGCGCCGCGTCGCTGATTCCCAACGCGTTCCCGAGCGCATCGCGAGCTTCCTTCACCTGCAATTCGCTTTTCAACTTGGCCAGCAACTGGGCGTCAACGTTCTTGAAGAACAGGTCCTCCAGGGCTTGACCCCGTTCATGAAGTTCGTCGTGATTCATCTAGTTTCTCCTTCGCCATGGAATCTAAAACAATGGACCGCATTCGGCTAGAGGCCCTTCCCCGGCGGGGTAATTTCAGGCGAACCGAAATCTTCGGCGCGGCAAGATTTAATGATTTTTTCGCTTGGCTCGAACGGGAAAACTTGTCGCATCACGCTGAATATACGCCGAGTTTTCGCGGGGTGTCGGCGCTTCCACCGAAGGATCGACGTGACCCTATGCCTCACGTGTATCCGTTCAAGCGCCCGGGGATCTGACGCGTTTTTCGGCTTGCCAGGCATGGGTCGACCTCGCAGCAAACGCCGAAAAACGGGACTGATCCCCGCGAAAGTGAGCACATCGTGGTCCACTCTGTGCACGCTTCCGCCTCCCGTATTCGCGGAAGTCGCTTCGCCTTATGATGCTATTCGTCCGGACGAGAGGTTATCGAGCTGGCTCGCCGCCCCGCTCACAGCCTCCTTATCCATGGAAAACTCGCCTGTAGGGAATTTGTCCCTCAGCCGGGAATTTCTTGATTGTCGTTCGCTGGCGGTCGAATTCACCAAAATCTGTTGCATCCACATGGAAATCCACATGCTCCGTTTTCGATGCCTGCTGCACGGCTGGATTGGCCTGGGACTCCTGGTACTGCTCCCCGCAATTGCCCGGAGCCAGGATACGTCGCTGGACCTCATGTTGCAGTCCAACCGACTGCGCGCATGGCTGGCAGTCAGCGACCAGGCCGAAGGGTGGCGTCGATTTCTGTTGTTGAACCAATTGGAAACCCAGGCGACTCGAGGCTGGCAAGCCGACCCGGTGACGCTCGCCAATATCCTGGACCGATTCAATTCTCCGCAACCTGGCCTGGAGCACCCGTACTTCGCGACGACGGCGCAAGCCCTGGCAGCCCACCTAGCACAGTTGAAACTACCGGTATCCGCCGGCGACGCAGCGCTGGCCAATGCTGCCGCAGCCTACTCGCCCGTCGATCAAGCTCGACTGGAACAAGAAATCGCCAGCCTGCAGCAAGAAATTGGCTACGCCCAGACGTACTACGCGCAGCACCCCTCCGCACCCGACTCGCCCCAGGCAAGTCTCAAATTGGACGCGTTGGCCCAGCTCCTCGCGCGGCTCGATTTGAATCCGTCAGTCGCCGCAGACTCGCAAAAGGTCGACGGTCTGCCCACGATCGAAACGTCGTCCCGCCCCGGCAGGTCGTCGTCAATCGCTGCCGACAAGCAAGCGGATCTACGCGAACTGCAGACGCACCTGGTTGCGTTCGGCGCCATTGCCCCCGCCCTCAGCGATCGATTTTTCCCCATCCTGCATCGCCAACTCTCACGTGTCACGTTCCAATACGGCCAGTTCGCTGACAACAACGCACAGGCCGTCTTCGAGCGACGGCTCCGCGACCTGCAAACCAGCTACGACAAGGTCAAATCCACTGGCGATCAACATGCCCAAGCCGAGTTGGCTTTGACCTTGGGCTGGTTCGACGTCACCGGACAATCGCCCGAACTCGTTCGGGCGCTCCGTCGCGAGTTGGCTCAGCCGAACGTCCGGTTTTCCGTCGGCGGGAAGTTCATCCAAGCCGTCGCCCAACGACCGGCCACCAATCAGCAACGGCCCGTGGACGAAATCATTTTGGGCCGCCGCATCCTGGGAACCGCCTGCGTCTCCAACCAGGTCCATATCGACTTGATCGACGACCCCAACCAGGCTCATATCAGCATCCACCTCCGCGGGACCATTCACAGCGACAACTACACGCGCCAGGGCCCCGTCACCGCGTTCTCCAAATCGGACGCGCCGATCGAAGGCCGCCGGAGTATTCTGGGGAACGTCGGTGGGATCACCGAGTACGCTCCGTATGTCGCCGCCAAAGTGGACTCGACGTTCGCCGGAGTCGATTGCATCCCCTTGGTCGAGAAAATCGCGTATAAGCAGTACCTCAAGGACAAATACGCCAGCGAGGCCATCGCAGCCCGCCGCACCGAGAATCGTGTGATCGATGAATTCGCCCAGCAAACCGACGAAGCGATTCAGCAAGGGAAACTGCGGATGCGGCAGAGCTTCCAGGAGAATCAATCCCGGCTGGGGAAAGTCGGCGCTCTCTGCGTCCATACCAGCAGCGATCGGCTCCACGGATTCGGAGTCCAATCTGATACCTTCCAATTGGCCGCGATCACTCCCCCCAGCGACGTTTCCGCCGAACAAGATGTCGTAGTGCAGATCCACGAATCCGCACTGGATAACTTCATCGAGCCCTACCTGGCCCGACAAACCATTCGGAACACGGAAATTGCCGGCAAGATTGAACAATTAACCGGACGCCCGCCCGAAAACTTCGCCGATCAGTCCGGGGAAAATTGGAGCATCACGTTCCCGCCCACTCGTCCCGTCCAGGTGGCCTTCCAAGACAACCGGATCAGCGTCACCTTGGTGGGAAACCGTTTCACGCGCGATGACCGCCCCGTCAACGAACCGATGGCGATCCGCATTCCGCTCAAGATCGTCAACGACCAGGGAACCTTGCGCTTCGTTCGCGATGGAAAAATCACCGTCGACTTCGTCAGCGAAGATGTCCCCGCGGTTTCGGTCACCGCCTTCCGCTCGTTCCTGGAAGACGTTCTCAACAAGTCGGTCCAGGATCAAACCCAGAAGCCCGCGGCCGGCGATCCGTCGTCCGAGTTGCGACTTTCGGAGAACTTATTGCCGTTGGACCGCTTCGAAGATCGGCGAATCCCGCAAGACTTGAAGCTGACCGTGTTCCGCGCGGAGCAAGGCTGGCTCACCGCCGCTTGGCAATACCTTCCGGGCCTGGCCGACGCCGTTCGCTCGGGCTACCAGTTCCCCGTCACCGCCGTCGACACCCCGCTCATCTCCACCCCAGAGTAGAGCAATTGTCCCCAATTGCTCCCCCACCGTAGAGCAATTGTCCTCAATTGCTCCCCCGCAATTCCCCCCACCATTACGCAATTGTCCCCAATTGCTCTACTACGCTCATGAACTAAGCCCACTTTCACCCTCCCGCGGAAAGTTTACCTTCCCATGAGCCCGCGGGAGGGTCGGCTGCACGACGCAGCCGGGGAGGGGCAATCCACACCCTCGCGCCCCCGTCGAACCGCGCTCTTCTTCAATTCTGTATCCATTTTGGAAACAGCTTCCTAACCCTTCCCTCCGCGTGACCTCACCAGAACAGTTGAGGACAACTGTTCTACAAAAAACCTCACTTCTTCTCCGCACCCTCGTCCTCCGCAGCGCCTTGCGAATACAACTCCAGCAGCGAGTTGTAATGCATATGCCGGAGTTCGTTGACTTCCAGCTCCTTCGTCGTCAAGTCGAGCGACGCTACGGCTCGAGCCCTCCGAGCCTGCAGCGACCGCAATTCCTTTTCGACGTCCCCTGACTCCGTCATCTCTTGCAGAAAGCGATTCGCCGCATCGATCTTGGCACGCAACGCGGCGTTCTTGATCCGCAAGTCCGCGACCTGCGCGGCTTGCTGCGGGTGGTTCAGTTCATCCTCGGCGGTTTGCAGCTCCAGCTGCAACACTCGAAGTTGTGTTTCCGCGTCCAAATGCACGTTCTGGACCTCCGCCAATTCGCTGTCGGGAACCACGCCTCGGGCCCGGAGCTCTTCCACCCGCTTCAGCTGGTCCTGCGCTTGCCGGAGCTTCGCGTCGGCCATCTGCAACTGAGTCCGCAGAATCTCGATCCGATTGCGATCGGCCACGCGCGGCTGGCCGCTCGTTCCTAAACTCTCCGCGATCGCCTCATGGGCGGCCAACTCCAGCTTCGCCTCCAGCATCTGCTCGAGACATCGGCCCACCAGCAACGCGCGAGCCGACTGATCGAGATACCGAAACTGAAATGGAGCTTGGGACTCGGCGTCGCCGATCGCCGCGTCGATTTTCGCCAACAAATTCTCCATTTCCGTTTGCCGATGCTGCAACTGGGCTCGGTATCGTGCCAACCGAGTCAAATACCAGGTCAACCGATCGCTGATTTCTTTTTTCGTGGAAGGGCCCATCTGCGTCGGTGGAATCACCAGACCTGGAATCTCCGGCTCCGTCTGGGCTTTGCCAGATGCCGCCCAGAGCATTCCCAACAACACCGCGCCAAACCCAATCACGCCATTTACCGTTCGCTTGCCGTAACGCATATTCTTGCTCCTGGAAAAATTTAGAATCCAAAATCGATCGGCTGATCGACTACCGCCATCGCACCATGTTGTGCACGACTCTCTGCCAGCTGCTGCTGCAGCACCCGCTTGTCGGTCGCTCGCGCAAACGCCAAGCCCAACTCCTCACGCCGCAAGGCCAATTGCTGCAGCCGCAAACGCGCCAATTCCGCGTGTACCAACTGCAAATCGCGCCGCAGCTGAATCACCGACTCGGCCGGATCCGCCGACTCGCGAATCGCCGGAACCGTCCTCTCAGGACGTTGCGGATGCCCCCGTCCCGCTAGACGCGAAGCCCCGGCGCCTTGCGAAACCCAAAACCCAACAGCCACTGCCAGTACCAACAGACTCCCTGCCACCCCTAACCCAGCCCGCCGCCGAGCCCGCCGCCGAAGTCGCTCCTGCCGCAAATCGTTCAGCCGCGCGGCGACTTCACTGGGTGCGGCCCCCGGATGCAATCCACCCCAATGTTCGTCCGCACTGCGCAGTTGTTCGCGCATGCTATCTCGGTCCAATGTCATTGCTCCACCTCAGGATCCATGGGCCGTTCGAGCAGGCGTTTGAGCCGCTCCCTCGCCCGATGCAATCGCACCGCCAGCGTTCCCGAACGCGCGTTCAAAGTCTCGGCCAATTCCTCCAACGGCAACTCTTCCAAGTAATACAAGACCAGAATCGTGCGATCCGCCGACGACAACTGCTGCAACGCATGACGAATCCAATCGCTCTGCTCCCGGTGATCGTCGCTCGGCCGCCTCGAGTCCGTTTGGACATACCCACGAAATCGATCCAGCATCCGCCGCCACGCCCCCAATCCCCGGAAATGATTGCGGCAGTGGCGGATGGCGATCGCGCGCAACCAGGCTGCCAGCGAGCCACCGCGGTACGAGCCCGCTCGTTCCCACGCCCGCAACAACACCTCCTGCATCAAGTCGTCGACATCCGCACTCCACGCGCACAAACGACCGATCAACCGCCGTAGCATCGGCCCATACCGCGCTACAAATTCGGTCATCGCTGCCGATTCTCCCGCCACGAGCCGCCGAATCAACTCACGCTCCGCCTCACGCTCCGCCTCACGCTCGATGGCACGCTCGGAATTGCCTTGGTCCAACCCATTGCCGCCCGAGTCGACTGGCGTGGAAGGATCAGCCCGAGTTTCTTCCGGGGAAACGAAATCAGGAAACGACAGGGCCCCGCCGCTTTCATCGCGCTCCGGCGGCGCCGTCGAACCCCGTTTTGCCGTCCATCCCATCCCGGCCGTCACCTTCCCACGTGCGTTAGTCGTAGACGATAGAATCAATAGACACGTCCCAGACTCGCCAGATTACACGTTTTTTGATTTCTTGCATCTCGCCTCATGCATCTCGCGCCCTGCCTCCTGAATCCTGCCTTCTGAATCTTGCCTCTTGCCTCTTGAATCTTGAATCTTGAATCTTGAATCCTAAACTCTCAATTCTCGATTTCCCCTACCACCCCTACTTCCCATGTCCCCACCCCCACCACCACCCACGATCTTCCTATCCCTCTTCCTCCTCATTCTCTCCTGGAATACTATCGCTCCCCACCTCGCCGCGCAGGTGCCAACCTCCCCTGCGAAAAATCCCGACCTCAACTCCGCCCAAATCGCCAACCAGATCTTCCACTGGCTGGCCCGAGTCCGCCGAACCGAACTCGATCCTCCCCGCTGGCCGATCGCCATCGATACCCCCGATCAATTCGCCGCCAACTTGTATAGCGGGGAGGCAGGGATCTTCCTGTTCCTGGACCAGTACGCCGCCGCGACCGCCGATCCCCAAGCCGCCGAGCTGACCGACGAATTGGGAAAGTTCCTCGCCGGCCAATTGGCGCGCGATGAGGCCACACAAGACCTCGGCCTCTTCACTGGCGCCACCGGCCTGGCACATGTCCTGCTGAAAGCCCATGACCGCACTAGTGTACACATGTACAGTCATGCGATCGATCGCCACGTGCAGTTGCTGGCAGATCGGCAACGGGTCGTCGCACAGCAGCCGCAGCTCGCCATCGCCTGGAACGACTCGACCGATATCATCTCCGGTGCCAGCGGCATCGGCTTGTTCTTGCTGGCGGCGCACGCCCGCGGGCGTGGCGCTGGAAAGGGATTGCCGTTGGCAGTGGCGGCCGGAGATGGCTTATTGCTCCAGGCCCAAGAATTCCCCCTCCCCGGAGGCGCCGCCGGCCTCCGCTGGCAAATGCAGCCCGACTTTCCTCGCGAGATGCCGAATTACTCCCACGGTACCGCCGGAGTCTGCGACTTCCTGATCCGCCTCCATGCGGCCTGTGCAGATCCGCAAGACCCCAGCGGCCATGCGAACTACGACGGTCGATTTGCGCGAGCTGCCGCGGCAGGAGGGAGGTACCTGGTCCATTGCACTCAGCAAAGTCGGCAGCCTCCCTGGATTCCACACCATTTTCCCGGGGGCGAGGACCTGATCTATTGGGGCTGGTGCCACGGTCCGACCGGGACCGCGGCCGTGCTGCGGCGGTTGAACGACTACCTTCCCCAGGACCAAGGAATTTCTCTGGCGCAACAGGCAGCCGCACGACTACTCGCGGCAAAGCCGAGCTCACAGCGGGGGGAAGGCTTCTGGGATAACCCGGGAGTCTGCTGCGGGAGCGCGGGGGTCGGTCTGTTCCTGCTCAACGAATACCGCACAACGCACGACGCACGGTATCTGAACGAGGCCCAACAGATCGCGGCCGATCTACTGCGGCGGGCGACTCGAGATTCAAACGATCCACCCACGGAGGAACTCAGCTGGACAACCGCCGAACACCGCGTGCGTCCCGAATTCCGGCAAACACAAACCGGCCTGATGCAGGGCGCCGCCGGGATCGGCTTGTTCTTTCTGCAGCTCGACGCCGCCGAACGCGGAGTACCACGCTTCGACGCCTTTGAAGATCTGCTCCATTGAGTGCCTATCCCTTACCCCCCACATCCCGTCCCCCCCGCCTCCCTTCACCCCGCCTCCCTTCACCCTCCCGCGGAAACTTGCGCGCTACCATGTGCCCGCGGGAGGGTCGGCCGCACGACGC
>JBGSLW010000204.1:0-3336 GCA_041740495.1 Pirellulaceae bacterium | reverse complement strand
AACGCTTGTCTGCGTGGCCGCGGCCCTGCTGATGCCCGGACTTGCGCGGACACAGTGGAATCGATTTGTGCATCCGACCGACGACATCCCGCCGTTTTCGACGCTGCGGATGGTGGTCGAACCGGGCGATGCCGAACTGGTGTACGGCGAGGGGCTCGATATTGTGGCGACGGCCAGCGAGACACCGGTCGACGACCTGCAACTTGTGTTGATGTACGCCGGCGGCCGCGAAGAAACGGCCCCGATGTTCCGCGGTGCGGCGAACCGGTGGCGATCGGTGCTGACGCAGGTTACGGAGCCGGTTGAGTATATGGTTCGCAGCGGTCGGGCGCGCAGCGAGCGGTACCGCATCACGCTGATCACGATCCCGGAAATCAAGGACGTCACGGCGCGGATCGAGCCTCCCGAATACACGCGGATGGCGGCGACCAGCGGTCCGCTACCCGCCGGCGGACTTGCGGGATTGCCGGGCACCCGAGTCACACTGCAGATGCACAGCAACCGTCCGTTGCGCGGCGGCGAACTGCAAATCGTGGGGAACTCCGGCGAGATGATGCGCATCGCCCTGATTCCAGATTCGGCGCAACCGGAGCGTGTGTCCGGGGCGTTTGACCTTACCCAGCCGGGCAAGTTCGAGTTGACGGTCACCGACGTCGACGGCCAACGCTCGCGGCAATCGATTTCCGGCGCGATCGAATTGTTGGCGGATCATCGCCCGTTCGTGCGGATTGTCAGCCCTCGCCAGCAATCGTTGGCGACGCCCAACGCCTCGGTTCCGCTGGTGGTCGAAGCCGACGACGACTACGGAATTACATCCCTGCAATTGTTTCGCAGCTTGAACGACTCGGTCGCGAGTCCGCGGGCCTTGGACGTCGCCGGGACTCCCGCACACTGGATCGATCGTTCGGTTATGGACTTGAGCACCTACGGACTGAAACCGGGGGACGTGATCAAGTTGTTTGCGCGGGTCGAGGACAACGATCCGGCCGGGGCGAAAGGCTCCGAGTCGCCGATCCACACGGTGCAAATCATCTCGCAAGAGAACTTTGACAGGATGCTGCGACAGCAGCAGGGTCTTGAGGCGGTCATGGCGAAATACCGCCAAGTGCAGCACGAACTGGAGTCGCTTGCGAAGAGCCAGCGCGAGCTTCAAGAACAGCTCGACAAATCACCGGCCGACGAACCGCCCCACGCTGCGACGGGAGAGCAGCTCAGCACGAGCTCGCAGCGGGCTCGGGACGCCGCCGAAAAACTGCGGCACATCCTGGGGCAGAAGGTTCCGATCGACGTTGACCAAGAGATCAACGAACGGCTCGAGAAAATGGCGGATGCGCTGGACGCGATTGCCGAGGAAATCGACCAGCTGCAGCAACAGGCGGCTTCAGGGAAACTGACGAACGAACAACTGCGTGCGGCGATCGAGAAGTTGAACGCGCGGATGGGCCAACAGCAGCAAGACTACGGCGAACAAGTCATGGAACCCATGAATGCGCTGGCCGAAGCGGTCGAACTCATGCAGCTGGAGAATGCGTTCGTGCAATTGGTGCTGCGGCAACGCGATTTGGCCGACCGGGCCGCAAGCTTGCGCGAGTTCGAGGCGGGCGACGATCCCGACGCGCGACGGCGGCTGACCGAGTTGGCCGAGGAAGAGGCAGCGTTGTACGAGGAGCTATTCGCGGTACTGGACGCCATCGAGAGCGCCGCGAAGGGTCTGCCGCAAGACGAAGCGTTTGAAGAGCTGCGCGCGTCGGCGCTGCGATTCGCTGCGGCGGTCGGGGAGAGCGGTGCGGATCGATCGATGGAGGCCGCCGAGTTGGCGTTTGCCGAGTATTCCGGCGTCCAAGGGCACCCCCATGCCGATCGTGCAGCAACGATCCTCGAGTCGTTTCTCAGCCAGTGTCAGGGAATGGGAAAGGCGTGCGAGGGTGCTTGCAAACTCGCCTTCGCGCCGTCGAAGAACTGTCCCAACCTGGGGAATTCCATGTCGCAGATTGCCCAGATGTTCGGGCTGCGACCGGGAACGGGAACGGGAATGGGAACGGGAACGGGCGCCGGCGGCGCCGGCGGGTTTAGCCAGCGGCGCACGACCGCGAGCAACATGGGGTTCTACGGGAACCAGCCGTTGACCGCGCAGACAACCCAAGTCGGCGTCGGGGAACGCGACGCCGAGACCGCCGGAAGCTATTTCACCAGTGATCAACGCGGCGGCGCGGGGGTGAATCCGCTGATCGATACCGGCGCGTCGCAAGCGGGAGGATCGGCGGTCCCGGTTCCATCCAAGTATGAACGGCGCACAGGCGAATATTTTCGCCGTTTGGCCGACGAATCGGGAGAGTGATCATGTGCGATAGACTTTTAGCCCGCCCAAGGTGGCATCGGCTTCCAGCCTGCGATGCGGTCCAGCCGGTCCACCAAGGCACAACAGGCAAGGTGCCAATTTCGCCGAGGGAGAATCATCATGCGGCATAAGCGTTCCATCGGGATCGGTCTGACGGTGTGGGGAGCAAGCTTGATCATGGCGTCGCTTGCCGCACAGGATCCGGCGCCCGTCCAGCCCGACTCGTCGCCCGCCGCGCAGGATCCGAATCGAACCCAGCTGCCTTCCGTTCCCGATCCCAAACAGGTCGGCGGCGAAGCCGACAGTATCGTGCAAGTCGCCAACCTGGTGTACGCCGACTCGAAGAGCAGCGAGTGCTTTTCGGATTACTTTTTGATTCAGGCCGAACAGGACGCAGCGATCTCGACGAGCCGCCGGTTCCGCGCGGTCAAGCTGTCGTCGTCCGAAATCTACAACTTTCCATTGCTGATCATGACCGGCGAGGGGGCGTTTGTCCTGCCGGATCTGGAGCGCGAGAATCTGCGGCGATTCGTCGAGGCCGGCGGCTTCCTGGTCGCATCGGCCGGCTGTTCGTCGCCCGAATGGGACAGCGCGTTCCGTCGGGAAATGGCGATCATCTTTCCGCTACATCCGTTGGAGGCGTTGTCGCTGGAACATACCGTTTTTCATACGGTGTACGACATCGAGAGCTTGCAAGCCAAACACGGCGAACCGCACGCGTTGGAGGGGATTCGTCTGCAGGGACGACTCGGTGTGCTGTACTCGCAGGATGGACTCAACGACACGGAGCACACCACCGGATGCTGTTGCTGTGGTGGGAACGAGATTACGAATTGCATTCAGATCAACGTAAACATCCTGGCGTATGCTCTCACGCATTAGCAGACTGTCGAACGGCCGCCGGCCCGCCGAACAGCGCGCCCACCCGCTCGCGGCGTGCGCGGGTGCCTGCCTCCATTTCCCACAAATCGCAGGCTGCACGCGCTGGCGCTTCCGGC
>JBGSLW010000203.1:0-1825 GCA_041740495.1 Pirellulaceae bacterium | reverse complement strand
GCGGCAGCAGCAGCACCGGGTGCGAATCCACCTTAAATGGACCGGTTTGGCGCCCAGTTGACGGGGAGTACCTCACCGAGCGGGATCGTCGGACGATCGCGGAGTTGATCGCCCAAAGGCCCCTTGTCGAATTCGTTGCATTGAATTTCTCGCTGGATGGCGAAAGTCTCGTCCCCACAATCAATAAGCCCTTCGACATGTTTGTCGAAGGGCTTAAAGTCTTGCCAAATCGGGGCGACTGGACGCCAGTTGAACTCTTCGTCATTGCCGCTTGTGGGCAGGCAGTGGTGCCAAGCAATTTCGATTGAGCGGAAAAATGAAGAAGAGGAGACTGGACGGAACCCCTTGTGACGGCGTTGGTTGCGGTTTCCGTGGTTTTTCGGCCGGTCGCCGTCGCGAAACCGCTCGAATCCGACCAGTGCCGAAGCCTGTTTCGGGCAGTGGCACCGGGACACGGACTGCAAGCACGCGGTGGTTTCACGCCATCCCAATTCATCTCTACCTCTTCGCAGCCGCAGAAGTCAAGTCGATTTGCTGATCGATCAACGGTCGCGAAAGCGTGAGCGTCCTCGTCCGCGTCAAGGAACTCCTCTAACATTCCGACCGCTGCGCGATGTGTGATCTCGACGCGGTCCGGCAACCTACGCTCAATCGCCCGCCGGTGCTTTGAGTTTCGCAATCAGATAGCTCGCCGCGGTGGGGTGTTTGATGTTTTCGGCGCCGGGGTAGACGACCTCGCACCTGATCCCGAGTTCGCGGCAGCGTTGTTGGAGGCCGATGCCGAAGTTGGCGGAGTGGGTCGGATCTTCCTGATCCTGACCCATCGCCGGTGGCTTTCTGAAGGTCATGTAGACGGGTGGGTCATCCTTGCTCGCCAGTGCGTAAGGCGAGTAACTCGGCGATCCAGGGGAGGATGCTTTCCCGCTCTGCGAGGAACGCGGCGAATCCCTTCTTGCCGAACGCGTGGCCGCCGTAGTTGCTGTTGGGAGTCCACTCCTTCATTTGCTTCGGATCCAGCGTGGTCTGCGGCTCCACTGCGGCGACGCAGAGGACGCGCGTGGACTGGCGGGCGACTGGATCGTCGCTTTTTGGATCCGCCAGATCAACGTGATACGCAAGCCACAAACTCGTGCACGCGCCCGCCGAACCGCCGAAAGCGGCAATGCGCGTGGGATCGATGTGCCATTCCCCGGCCTTGCTGCGGACGAACTGAAGCGCGCGGGCGGAATCGTACATCGGCGCTCTGACCGGCGGGACCACGTCCTGTGAATCCTTCATCAATCGGTAGTTGATCGAGACGACGGAAATCCCTGCGTCGAGGAGTTTCTGGACTCCGACGAACCGCGCGCCTCGCACCTTGCTGCCCCCCGACCAGCCCCCGCCGTGGATGACGAACACGAGCGGCGTGGGCTTGTCAGACTTGGCCTGCCAGAAGTCGAGCACGTGCCGCTCGTGCGATCCGTACGAAACTTCGGAGAACGTAGCCTTGGGAAAGTTCTCGGGATAAACGTCGGGATTATCCGCGCCGGCGGCGGGTCGGATCTGAGGCATGGTGGATGGCCCCTCGGCCAGTGTCAGCGAACCGGCAACCACGAACATCACGACGGAACAGAGACTGGCGAGTCGCATAGCGGAAACTCCTAGGATCGAATTAAATCGTGTAGGGCACAGCCAAGGCCAGAAAGCGGTGTACCGGTTGCGGCGTTCTGTTGGCGTAGACTGACTTATCGCCTCTCAGGCAACGCGTCGGTTGCGGGCAACTCTTTCCGCAGCATCCGCTGAATCTGGCCGGTCAGCCAAAGGTAGTGGTCGGACGGCAGATTTC
>JBGSLW010000202.1:0-18839 GCA_041740495.1 Pirellulaceae bacterium | reverse complement strand
ACGGGCGTGACATGCCGCCGCCACCACCACGGGCGCCTCCCCCTCCCCGACCACCGCCGCCGCCTCGGCCGCGCTGGGCGGATACCTCGCTCACACACCAGGCGTTGAGCAACAACGCCAGGCCGAAGATCAACAAGCCACGGAGCGGCTTTCGCAATTGCATGGGTACTTGGTTCATAGGGTTATTCTCCTGTGGTTTGCCGAACGACGGTGATCGGATCGATATTGGGCAAGATCTCGCCGTCGACGGCTCGACCGGACGACTCCCAGGTAAATGAGTTCTCATTCACCATGGTCATGACATTGACCGCGGATGCCCGCCGACCATCGGGGAGCGTGGCGGCCGAATTGACCACCCACTTTCCATCTTTCTTTTTCCAAGTGGCCTCGCCGAACCCACCGTCCGAATCGAAGACCCAGGAGCGAATCTGTTGCTTTGTGGGATCCCAACCGATCAGCTGGATCCCCGACATTTCGATCTGGTCGCCGATCGCAACGACGAACGAGCGGTTGATGAAGTTGTGGTTCTTGGTCCACGCGCAGGTCGTTTCAATCCGCGCCGATTCGTCCTCGTCGACCCAGGTCCCGATCATCCACTCCAAGTCCTTGAGATGGTCGTAATTGGAAATCACGACCGCAACCGACTCTTCGCTCATCCGATCGATCAGCCACTGGCCTCCGGACCGGACATGCACGGCAGAGTAGGTTGTTTCATCCGGTTCCTGGTCCGGCCGCAGCACGCGAGCGGTCCCGCGTTCGATCCCGACGTTGGGCGAAACGAATTCGACCGAATCGACGGCGACTTCCAGCTTGTCCCCTTTGGAATCGGCGAAAACCGCCGCGAGTTCGGCTTGAATGGCCTCCCGCCCCGTGACTTCGTCGCCGGTGCGGGGATTGGTGTATACGGCCTCCGCCGTCCACAACGCGGCGATGGCGGCGGCATCTTGTCGATTGAACGCCTCCGCATATTTCGCGGCGGATTGGCGGATGGCGTTGGCATCCTCATCCGATTGTTTCGCCGTCAGCGCGCCGCACATCACCCCGCAACAGGCGATGAATGCGACGCCTTCTGCGAGCAACTTATGTGTCATTTCCATGTTCCTTGCTGCTAGTTGAAATCCAATACTACCCCGCCGTCATTCTAAATGCCCGGATTGCCCGAACGCAAACGGCAGGCACATTATGCCCGATTTCGCTTCCGTATTCGGGGGGTAAGGGTTTTTTCGAGCTAACGGAACAGGCAAGCATTGCCGGAACAGCGAAGACTTGTTCCGACGATCGCTTCATTAAAATGAGCCGCCTGGCGCTAGCCTGCGGTTTCTTTGCGTGGTCAACAGCGGAAACCACAGGCGAGCACCCATCGGCTGGGCGTGGGAATGGCGCGAACCTTGTGCCTGCCGCCGTTAAGGGGCCGGCTGGCTGGACGGAGAATCCGCGGTAGAATCCGACGTCGGCAGCTGGACCAACAATCTGCGGAGCGCCGCAAACGTTTTCTGCAATTCGATCTGCAGCTGCAGTTCGGCGCGACGAAGAGTCAACAGCTCCCGCCGCACTTCAATCAGATCGGTGAAGTCTGCTTCATTCACTTGGTAGGCCCGCGTCGTCAGCTCCAGCGCTTGTTGCATCCGGGGTAGGACGACGTCGCGATACTTCAGCAACTGCGATTGACCGCTGGTCCAGTCGGCGTACCGCTGCTGCACGTCGCGAATCGTTTCGGAGCGCAGCTGCTCCAACTCGCAAATCCCGGCGACGACCTGTGACTCGGCTTCGCGGACGGCACCCGCCAGGCGGTCGTGCCGGATGGGCACGTTAAAGTTGACGCCGGTCGTCAGATTGTCGATGCCGTCGGCCGTCGGCGCCAAGGCGCGATTCGTGGTCATCTCACCCCAGCCGAACTTGAACGTCAGATCGGGGTAATATTCCAAACGAGTCTGTTCGACGCGCCACTGGTCGCGTTGGACCTTGGCCCAAGCCGCCTGCAACTCGGGGCGAGCCGACAATGCCTGCTGCAATAGGAGGTCCAACTGGCCGATGCGTTCGGCTGCGGGCGTCCAATCCGCGGCCGCACTCAGCGCCGTATCGGGCGGCAAGTACAGGACGCGTCGAAGTTCGGCGGCCGCTTGGATCTGGCGGGCTTTTCCGCGAATGACCTCGGATTCGGCTTTGCCCATCTCCGAATTCAACCGCAACAGGTCTTGCTGGCCGACTTTGCCGGTTTGGTAGAGCGCGTCGACGATCGCTGTAAATTCCTGCAGCAAGCGGACGTCGTCCGCCAGCAGCGCCAGCTCGCGCTCCGCTCCCCACCAATCCGCATACGCCGTTTGCAGTTCTTCGATCAACCGCTGCTCGACGGCTGCCAGACGACTTGCCGCAGCGCTCGCCTCGCGGGCTTCGGCGCCGACCCGGGCAGTGCGTTTCCCGAGCCAGGGGATTTTTTGGGAAACGGCCACGTCGACGGTCATGCGCCCGGCAGCCGTCTGCGGGACGTTAGGATAGATGGGCCAGCCGGTGACATCCACCATGGGATCGTCCAAGCTGGCTGCCTGCGGCAAGCGGGCTCGCGCCATTTCCAAGGCCTGTCGGGCCACGCCGATCTCCGGATTCCGCGCCAACGCCCATTCTGTCAGCTGGTCCAGGTCGTTGGGGACGAGGAAGTCCGAACTCGGCGCGGGCGACTCGGGGCCGCTCGGGACGTCCAATGCGCCACCGACGGCCGCCGTCAGGACTGGCGGGATTTCGGTGACGCCAGCGTCGGACGCAACGCCGACCTCGCAAGGTGAAGTACGAGCCACACTGCAATACGGCGCGTAGTCGCAGTTGCGAATCCGACGAGCGGCATGACATCCGGCCAATGACATCACGGCCAGGAAGGCGATCGTAAGCGATACCCGAAGCACCAGCGGCCTTTCCTTGACTGCTTCCAGAACATAGGACATTCGGGCGCATCGGCAAAACGCGTACAGTTGCTACGATCGGACCCGCCGCACCGCGTGGGGAACGCAGGTTTTGATGACGGTAGTTCCGATCAGGCAAACCTTAGGGGGGGTGACGAAGGACCGCGGCTGACTACCATCTGCCAAGCGGAGTGACCTCGTCCGCCAAAAAATCGACCGTCCCCTATGCTGTCTTTTGACGTACCAGTCTGATGAAGTACCAGCTCGCGGCGCAAGCAAGTGTGTCCCAAGTGTGTCCCAAGGGTGTACGCGTCAAGTCCTGCGACCCACTCGCTTGCGCGTCGTGCTGGTATTTTGGTTTTCCGACGGCCTGTTAACGCCCCCCCGCCAGGCGCTCACGATAGTGTTGCTCGACGGCCTGCAGCGCTGTATCCGGGGCTGCATCGATTTTCGCGATACATGGGGGACAGCAAACGAAGATAATCTTGCCCCTGACCACCGTCGACTTGCAGCCTTCGGGAAGCGGTTTGTTCATGATCGGACAGACGCCTTGCGCCGAAGCAAAATTGCGATGGATCGTCTCCCAATGGGTCTGGTTCAAGTCGCGTTCGGCGCAAGCCGCACAACACAAGTACACTTCCTGCCCCTGCTCGCCGACCTCCACCTTGACCGGCGTCCCGTGCGCACCCAGTTTTTCTCCCGACACGGGACAAATCTGCTGGATTTCAATTTGCAATTCCTCAGATGACATCGCTTGCGGCGGGTTCAACGAGCGGCGATAGTGATCCGCAACAACTGGCAGGAACTTTTGGGGCTCCGCTTGAATTTCGTCGCCGCACGGTGGACAGCAGATGAAAATTGTCTTGCCATCCACGACGACGAATCCAGGATCCTCAGGAAGCTCCTCGCCCATCACCGGACATTCCTTCTGGGCATCGGCGATATGCTTCAGCATCTGCGACCAGTATCGTGGAACTGTCGTCGACGATTTGCATGATAGTGAACACACGTACACTATCTGTCCGCGCTCGCCGATCGCCGTCGGAAACGATTCCGTCGATGAATTGAGCGGCTCCCCGCAGACCGGGCATATTTTTTGCACCGCGATTTGCAAGTCGTCCGGTAGCGGCGTCGGTGCCGAGGCCTTCTCCGGCGACGGAACCGCGGTCTCTTGTCCCCGCAGCGAACTCGACAAGGCTAGTACCGCCGCCAGAAGACAACTCCAGCGGGGGAGCGTATGGAATCGTTCGATCATCATGAAAATACTCCCACGAAAACAGGGCATCCTGAACTAACACCATTACGTTTCGACTTGTGCATCCGCTGATTCCCCGGCCGCGCGGGACAGTGACCAATGCGCATCCGGCAATCCTAGGCGGAATTTGAATTCCAAGAAAGCCGAATACAGCGTGGGAACGACGAAGGTCGAAAACGGCTCGACCAGCATTCCCCCCAACAGCGGAATCGCCATCGCGCGAGCCACATCCGCTCCCCGACCTGTCGAGACCAAGATCGGCAGGAGTGCCACCAGCGTGGTGGCGGTGGTCATCAGACAGGGGCGAATGCGTTTCAATCCGGCGTCGTAGATCGCCGCTCGGATATCTTCGACCGATCGAATCTCGCGGCGGCGAAGGACGTCTCGGATGTAGGTTGCCATAACGATCCCGTCATCGGCTGCCAAGCCGAACAACGCGATGAATCCGACCCACATCGCGGTGTTCATTTGAACTCCCATCAAGGCGGCCGCGATCATTCCTCCGCCTCCGGCTACCGGGATCCCGGAAAACACAACCAGCGCCAGTGGGAGGTTTCGAAAGTGCAGGTAGTGCAATAACAGGTTGATCAAGATCACCGTCGGGATGATCCAGGCCAAGCGCCGATTGGCCTCGACCTGGTTTTGAAACGACCCGACCGGCTGCAGTTCGAAATTGCCGGGGGGCAACTGCATCCGCCCCTGCTCGCGGGCCGTGCGCAAACCTTCCATGAGCGCATCGACGGTTTCCAAGGGACCCGCGACACCGGACGGAGAAAACGGAACGTGCGCAACCAGACGGGCGTCTTCGCTGTTGATCGCCATGGGTCCCCACGTTGTCTGAATTTTGGCGAGACGGTGGAGAGGGACCACGCTGCCGCTGGCGGTCACAACGCTCACATCCCCCAACGCGTCGATTCGTTCGCGAGTACTACGGTCGAAGCGAACTTGGACTGGATACCGCTCTCGGCCTTCGACGGTCGTCGTGGCATCCATTCCCCCCAGCCCGGCGGCGACGATTTCGTTCACCATCATCGTGGACATCCCGTAGCGAGCGGCCTCGTCGCGGTCGACTTCAAATTCATAGTACGGCTTGCCCAACACCAGGTCGGGGTTGACCGTCCCGGGGATGACGAGGGGGCTTTGCTTGAGCTCTTGGGCCACGGCCAGCGCCGCCTCCGCGAGACCCTCCAGCGTGTCGCCATAGATTCGGACCGCCATCGTCGCTTTGATTCCAGCTTGGAGCATAACGACTCGTCCATAGATCGGCTTCAATGCCGATGCGGGAGTGACGCCAGGCAGCGTCGCTACGGCATTGATCTCATCCCAGATGTTCTGCGGTGTGATACCCGGCCGCCAGGCGGCACGCGGTTTGAGCATCACATAGGTCTCGATCATCGTGGTCGGGGCCGGATCGAGTGCGGACTCGGCCCGCCCGATTTTCCCCAACACATTCGCGACTTCCGGGATCTGTTTGATCAGCACATCTTGTTTCTGCAGAACTTCCAAACTCTGCGAAAAACTGGCGGCTGGATAGAGGCTGGGCATGTAGAACCAGCTCCCTTCATCCAACGCGATCCAGTCGGACGACTTCAGGCCGGTGAAGAGATGTTTGAATTCGACGTAGCCGGGAAGTTCGTTCAGGTCGGCTCCGCAGCGGGCTGCGACTTTCTCTAACGGCTGTAACACATGCTGCAAGCCGAACCAGGCCCCCAGTCCCAACAGCATGATCGCCAGGGGGAACGAGAGCATCAGGGCTTTGCGCCGCAGCGCCAGCCGCAGACGTCCCGCGTACAGCCAACGAACCAGGCGGCTGACCGGGTTTTCCTCGAGGGGCCGGAGGCGTTCGCGCGCCAGCCACCACCCTCCCAACACGCCGAGCCCACCGGCCACCGCTGTAATTTCGATCAGGCCCCAACCAGTCATATGAGTCAGGCTTCCCCCCCAGACCTGATTCGCCAGGCCGGCCGCCAGCAATCCGCAACCGAGCGCTGCCGCGATCGCTTTCCCTACCGGCCACCGATTGGATCGCAATAGAACGCGGCAGAGCATCGGGACCACGGTCACCGCTACGATCAAACTGGCTGCCAGCGCATAGGTCTTGGTCCAAGCCAACGGCGAAAACAAGCGGTGATCGCGCCCCGTGAGAAAGAACACCGGCAGGAAACTGACGATCGTCGTACTCACGGCGGTGACCACGGCTGGCACGACTTCGTGGGCCGCCTGTCCGATCAACTCCAACCGCCGCGCCGATCCACCCGGCGCGCCGCGGACTTCCCATTCCGCCAGGTGATCGTAGATGTTCTCCAGCACGATAATTCCCATATCCACCATCGTGCCAATGGCGATCGCGATTCCCGCCAGCGACATGATATTGGCATCGACGCCGAACAACTGCATGGCAATGAACGCCATCAAAACGGCCATCGGCAAGGTAATTGCGATCGCCAGACTGGCACGCACGTGTAACAGGAACAGGACCATAATCGCGATCGTGATCACAGTTTCCTGGACGAGTGCATCGCTCAGAGTCGCTACGGTCTCATCGATCAGCTCGGTCCGGTCATAGATACCAACGATCCGCATCCCCGGTTTTTCCGCCTGGAGGGCTTGAATCTTGTGGCGCACGCGTTCGATCACCTGCCGCGGGTTCTCCCCATGCCGCATGACGACGATGCCACCGACCGCTTCCTGGCCGTTCCAATCGAGCGCCCCGGTGCGGAGTGCCGGACCGGCTTGCACATACGCCAAATCGGCGACGCGGATCGGGACTCCGTTTCGGGCGTCGACCACGGTCTGTCCGATCTGTTCCAGAGTCTCCGACTCGGTCCGATCGGTCCCCAGGAACCCTTTGCCGCGTACCAGATATTCCATACCGCCGGCGTCGACGACTTTGGCGCCGACATCGATATTCGCGGCGCGGATCGCCGCGATCACGTCGCTGAGCGGCAGGCGATGGTACCGCAGTTTGTCGGGATCGACATCGACCTGGTATTGCTTGACAAAACCGCCGATCGAGGCGACTTCGGCGACGCCTTCCACCGATTGCAACGCGTATTTGACGAAGTAGTCCTGCAGCGAGCGGAGCGCGGCCAGGTCCATTTCGGGTGGGCCTTGCAAAACGTAGTAGAAGATCTGCCCCAGCGCGGTGGCGTCCGGCGCCAGCGTCGGCGTTACTCCCTCCGGCAGACTGCCGCTGATCGAACTGAGTCGTTCCGCGACCCGCGACCGGGCCCAATAGAAATCGATGGCGTCGTCGAACGTGACCTGCACAAAGCTGAAGCCAAACATACTCTTGCCCCGCACACTGCGGGAACCAGGGACGGTTTGCAGCGCGACGGAGACCGGATAGGTCAGCTGATTTTCTACATCCTTGGGAGACCGCCCGGGCCAATCGGTCAAGACGATCACCTGGTTCTCTCCGACGTTCGGAATCGCGTCGATCGGGACGCGGTAGGTGGCATACCAGCCGAAGGCAAAGACGCCGACGCAGGCCAATGCGACCAGAAACCGTTCGCGGATGCAGAATTCGATGATCGCGCGCATCATGGGTGGTGCCCCTGGTGTGAGTCGGCGGCGGCCGGCGGCACGAGCCGCATCTTTCCGCGGGGAGGGATCTCCGGCAGGATGCCCGTAGCGGCCGGCTCGGTGGGCTCGAGCGCCGTCGCCCGCAACGGATCGATGAGCGAGGGATTGCCCGCTAGTTGCATCTGAGAATCGATCAAGAAATTGCCTCGCGTCGCCACGTGCTCGCCCTCGTGAACTCCCTCCACGATCACGATTTCATCGCCCGTCGAGTTACCGACCGTCACCGCGCGGATCTCGAACCTGCCAGGCTCGGTTTCCACGTACAACACGCTGTTTTGCCCCGCCATCAACACGGCGTCGCGGGGGACCACCATGACCTTCGCATCGGTCGGCGGAATGGCCTGGGATGCAGCGTCCGGATCTGCGGCGCCAGCGGAACGGGCGACCGAAGCCAACGGAACCGAAAATGTCGCGCGCGCGTAATCGCCAACTCGCAGCTGCCCGTCCGGGTTCGGGATCACCACGCGAACGGCGACGGTCCGCGAGACCGGGTCGACGTTGGGGAAAATGAACTCGACTTGCCCTTCGAACCGAGTTCCCGGCAGCGACTGCACTTCGGCCTCCACCGACTGACCCAAGCGAACCCAGGCTGCGTCCTCTGGAAACAACTGCAACTGCAACCAAACTTTGGAAAGGTCTGCCAGGCGGTAAATCGGATCCCCTTCCTTGACGTATTGCCCCTCGACCGCCAACTTCTCGATCACCGTGCCCTGGATCGGCGCCACCAGGTGCAAGCGACTATGGGCCACGCCGCTCTGCTCCAGTTCGGCAATTTGCCGATCGCTCATGCCCAGCTCCGACAATCGCCGGCGGGCACTGGCGGCCAATTGCTCGTTGCGCGGTCGAGCCGCTGAGTCGATGGTCGTGCCGGAGTCCACCGATCGGCCCAGCGCCAGTAGCAGTTCCACCTGGCTGGCGTAGAGTCTTGGCGAGTAGACTCGGGCCAACGGATCTCCCTCGTGCACTTCAACACCCGTGTAGTTGGCCAACAGCTCCTCCACCCGGCCGTCGACGTAGGCGGAAAGCGTCTTGAGGTTACTTTCGTCGTACCCCAATTCGCCGACCGCCCGAATGGTGCGGGACAATGCTTTGGCGACCACCGGCGCCGTTTGAATATTGGCGATCCGCCGCGTCGCCGGATCGATCAGAATCGACCGGCCATCCGAGGCGGCACTCCGAGCGGCTGGCACCAATTCCATCGCGCACACGGGGCATCGGCCTGGCTCGCTCGCCGGCGGCGTGCACATCATGGGGCAGATGTATTGTGTGTCGGCGCTCGCAGGTTCGGTGGAAGAGGCATCAGATTCCGCCGACGCAGAGGGATGCCTGGAGGCGGTGATCCAGCCGGAGCGCTGGGCGATGCCGACCAATGCCAGGGCGCCCAGAATTGCGGCCACGAACAAAATCGGTTGCACGATCAGTTTGATCCACCAGCCGAGCGCAGCGCGGCGGCGCGCGGCTTTTGCGAGAGAAGTCTCGTGGGCGGTCGGCACGGACGAGGAGGCGACGGCGACGGAATGCGGTTGATTCGCCAGCGGGTTGTCGGTCTGACTGGTGGATGCTGGAGTGGCTGGAGGGTGCGACGGGTTCATGGATCGGACTCCCGGAATGGACGTGCGGAGGATTTGCAGATCGAAATTGAAATCCGCTCACTAGAATTCAAAATCTTGAATCTTGAATCTTGAGCCGGATGCGTCACCTCGGTTGACCAGCAGCATCGTGCCATCCTCCCAGCGCCAGATCCCTGAGACCTAACACCGACCTCAGGCGTCAGTTCATGCTGGCCGACAGGTTCCCCGACTCATGACCACCTCGCGAGGCCCCGTCCGTGTTCACTACGGTCCGCGCGAATACGTCAGCCGGAGCGTCTCCCGTTCTCTCGAGGCAAGTAGCCAATCGACAGCCGTCGAATCGGCGCGCACCGGTAGCGTCCGGTCTTCTAGATCCGCCAACAACAGAAGGCCGCCTGGCGTCTCTGCACCGGCAACCTGACAAAGCAAGAATCGATTGCTCCGACCACCCCATCTGCGAGCTCGCGGAACAACGAGTTGGCAAAATACAACGGCGTTGTGGGGGGGCTCTTGTACGTCTCGTCCGTCGAGCGGCGTTGGTTGACGGGAACCGCCGGTGCTGGAGCCGAATCCGAACATCCGCATCGACAACGTGCGGTCGGCAACCGGGACTGGGCGCTGCCAGGTATCGAAACCTGCTGACAGCAAGAACGCGGTTCCGTACCTTCGGCAGCAGATTCCGCTTGGCAACACGAGCGAGGGCGTTGCGTGCAACAGGTCGAGCCCGAAGTCAACTTCGCGCGACAACAGCAACCGGCGGCAGCCGTTTGGCAAGTCCCGCGCTCGGCACACGCGGCCGTCGACCAGGGCGCACCGTGCGCTATCGCCAAGGCGAACGCCAGTGCGCAGCGGATGACTTGGTGGTCCATGAATCGATCGTCCGATCGTTAATTCGCGCTGCCGCAGAGCATTCCTCGCGGAGCATACCTGCGATTGGGAGGCATACCTTGTCTATTATAGTTGCCCGCCGAGCAAAGATACGGCTGCGACTTTGTCGAAGCAAGCCGGAATGAACAGGTTTTGCTGGCGAAGAGGGACCTTTTCCCGAATTCTGTGTGCGCCCAGTAGGCAAATCATGTGGCGGCACTTCTTGACCATAAAAAGACTATTCCAACACCCGCCGGCCCCCTCATCCGCAACCCTCTCACCCGACAAAGCGGTCCTGCAGTGTTGTTTCACATTGTTTGCCAAGTTCTTCGTTTAACGCCAAGCCGGAGGCGCCGGCTTGGCCCTGAACGGCTATCCAATCGGGCCGGCGCCTTTAGCGTGATGTTAGGCAAGCCGGCGCCTCTGGCTTGTCGATAAACGATGGTGGAGTTGCAGCGTGATGTTAGACATGCCGGCGCCTCCGGCTTGGCGTTAAACGATGGTGGAGCTGCAGTGTAACGTTAGACATGCCGGCGCCTCTGGCTTGGCGTTAAACGATGGTGGAGCTGCAGCGTGATGTTAGGCGGGCCGGCGCCTTTGGCTTGGCGTTAAACGATGGTGGAGTCTGCGGCTTGGCGACAAACGTGTCGTGAAATTCCGACAACAAGAAAATCGGTCATCCTTTGCACTTCGAATCGAGCAGCCTCGACGTATAATCGGATGCCGCGATTTCCTGTGTCCACCGCGGCGTAGTCGGTTGTTCACGCCATGAAACGAGCCATGAAACGAGCCATGATGCGAGCCAAGAAACGAATTGTGTCGTCTGCTCGATTGGGCCTTATCCGTGGCGTCCTGACCCGGGGAGCGGCGTGGGGCGGTTGCCTTTGGCTGGCCATCTGTGCGGGTTGCCGCCAATCTTCCGAATCCTCAACGCACACCGCGGCTTCGCCCGAGGCGTCGAAGGCCAGCCATCAGAAGATGGAAGAAGTCTTGGAGCGAGTGCGAGTGCGATTGAAAATGGAGAACCCGTACGTGGGAACGCGTCAGGTGGACGGGCTACGGGCTCAAGTCGCGCAGTTCAATTCGTCGACTCCCGACAGCGCTCGGTTTACCGGTTTCTTTATGCTGGGCAGGCTGGAATTATTGCAGGGGAACGAAGCGGCTGCGATCAATGCGTTCCGGATCGCCGAAGAGCTTTTCCCGAAAGTGCGTCAAGATTTCAACGCCGACGATCAAAATCGTTTCTGGTTCGAGTTGGGTGTTGCGTACTTGCGGTTGGGCGAAACGCAAAATTGTTGTGCGCGATCGACTCCGGAAAGCTGTATCGTGCCGATCGCCGGAGAAGCGATCCATACCCAGCCCGAGGGTTCCCAGCGCGCCGCCGAGTACTTTCTCAAGATTCTGCGGAATACACCCCCCGATGACTATCTGCATCGGACCACCCTGTGGCTGCTGAATATTGCCAAGATGACGTTGGATGAATACCCAGAGGGAGTTCCCAGCGAGTTCTTGATCCCCGAGTCGGCGTTCGCCACGGATCAGGAATTCCCGCGGTTTCCCAACGTCGCCAAGAGCCTGGGGCTGGACACCTTCAGTTTGGCTGGCGGCGCGATTTGCGACGACTTTGATAACGATGGCTTGCTGGATGTCGTGGCGGGGGCTTGGGATCCCACCGACCACATTCGCATTTTCTGGAACCGCGATGGCAAGTTTGTTGAAGGTGCACAGGCCGCCGGTTTGGAAAACATTACTGGCGGCTTGAACATGGTGCAGACCGACTACAACAACGATGGCTGGATCGACCTGTTCGTGCTCCGAGGCGGTTGGCTGGCGTTGCAGGGGAGGATTCCCAATTCGCTGTTGCGGAACAACGGCGACGGCACATTCACCGACGTGACGTATGCCGCGGGGCTTGCGGAACCGGCCTATCCGACGCAAACCGCCGCCTGGGCAGACTACGACTTGGACGGCGATTTGGACGTGTACATTGGCAACGAGTCGATGCCGGGAAATGACTGTCCGTCGCAGCTGTTCCGCAACAATGGGGATGGGACGTTTACCGACGTCGCCGCCGAGTCAGGCGTGCTGAATGGTCTCAAGTCGAAAGGGGTGGCCTGGGGGGACTTCGACGGCGATCGTTACCCCGATCTGTATGTATCGAACTATGCCGGGGCCAATCGACTCTATCGCAATTTGGGGAACGGCAAATTCCGCGATGTCGCCGAAAGCCTGCATGTCGCCGATCCATTCGAAAGCTTTCCCGTCTGGTTTTGGGATTACAACAACGACGGCGCACTCGACTTGTACGTCTCCGCTTACTCGGGCGGCGTCGGCGAAATCGCCGCGAACGCCCTCGGCAAGCTCGATCCGAAATTCCCTCGCACCCATCTGTATCGGAACGACGGTCGTGGCAGCTTCGAAAACGTCGCCCCGCAACTGAATCTCGTCAAACCGCACCATCCGATGGGCGCGAATTTCGGCGATCTGGACAACGACGGCTTTCTGGATTTTTATGTGGGAACGGGATGGCCCGAGTACCACCAACTGATGCCCAATGCGATGTATCGCAACGATCGCGGCGAACGCTTCCTGGATGTCACGACCGCCGGAGGCTTCGGGCATTTGCAAAAAGGTCACGGTGTTGCCTTCGCCGATCTGGATCGGGATGGCGATGCCGATATCTTCGAGCAAATGGGGGGCTTCTATCGCGGCGACCGATTCTACGACGTGCTATTCCAGAATCCTGGGTTCGGCAACCACTGGGTCGCGCTCAAGCTGGCGGGAACGCAGTCGAACCGCGCGGCCATTGGGACGCGGATTCGCATCGACGTCACAGAAAGCGGCGAGCCGCGCTCGATTTACCGCTGGGTCGATAGCGGCGGCAGCTTTGGCGGGAATCCCTTCGAGCAGCTGATCGGGATCGGACGCGCCGAACAGATCGACTCGATCGAAATCTTCTGGCCGAAAACCGGGGAAACCCAACGCTTCACCAATGTCGCGATCGACCGGATTTGGCGAATCGTCGAAGGCCAGACGGAATTGCAAGAAGTTCCCCGAAAGGCGCTACGCTGGCCCAGCGATCTTCCGTCCGCGGCGCCGATCGGCCCCAGCCCCCCACTCCCACCGGCCAAGTGAGACATACCGGCGTACGCGATCACAGCGCAGACCACGATGTGCTCACGTTCTCCGGGGTCAGACCCGTTTTACGGTGTTTGCTAGGTTGTTGACCAATGCCTAGCAAGCCGAAAAACGCGTCAGTCCCCCGACTTTGTGAACGTTAACCATTCCCGCGTGCGAGTATAGCGCTCAATCGCAGCAGACATAGCCGTAGTAGTAGCCCAAAAAATCCTTGGTCGGATAAATCGCGAACCGCACATGGGGGACGGCGTAATTCCCCTCCCCCCAAGTGAAGATGGTGAAACTCAGATTCGGCCCGACGAAATTGATGGACGAGGTCAGGACCACCCAATGGTTCGGAATGGCGCTCATCCCATCGGCGACATTTTCGATCCCGGTCGCGTTCACCAACAGACAGACTTTGCGACCATGGCGAAAATGCGCGTCGGCCTCGCGCAAATTGCTTTCCCCTTTCGTGAACAAGATATTCGTCTCATTTTGGATCCCGGCGAACCCGGCTTCGCCCAACCAGCGGGCCAGTGTCATTGGCATGGTGATCCCGGCGAAGGCATCTTCGACTTCGTCGTAGTCGAAGATGACATTCTCGGAGTCCCGGATTCCCGCTAAGCCGACCCAATCGGCAGCCGCGATCTTCCCGGACGGATCGTAATGCCGACAGTCGTGCCCCGGTTTGATCCGCAGAGTGCCCAACGACGCTTCACCGTACTCGTACAACCGCGTCAGGAAACTGGCGTAGCGGGCGGGGGACCTGGTCGCCGTGATGTACAGCAACGAAGCCGGCCCGCACAAACTCGAGTCACGCTGGTCGATCGTCGATGGATCCATCACCCGTTCAGCCAGAGTCCGGTAGAACTCACTGCGCGGGATATTCGGGAACGCCGGGGGATGCCGGTGGGCCGACTCCGGTGAAAAGGGGACGCGATTCGCCTCCCCCTGCTTTCCCTCGGCGAACACGTCGTACAAGAGCTCTGTCCCGTATTGGACCAGCGGCCCGCGGACTCGGTAGCTGTCCGTAATGATCTGCGGTTGATACTGCATGCGAATGTCTCGGGATCAAGTCGGCGGAGGAGGGCGTGAACCCCTCCATTCAATTCACGCCGCGGCGACACGTTTTGTTGCCGCGATTTTCCGCTTACCCGCCGTTTTCTTGCCGTTTTGCCGGGGGGGGCCAGAAAAACAGCAGCAAAATCAAGGCGGCCAGCACCGACAATCCCAGCGGAACCAGGAACATATTGCGGAAATCGACCGAGCCATCCGCTCGCTTGAATACGTTCTGGATCAGGTAAGGGCAGATCGCGTTGGCCAACAACGCTCCGATTCCCAGGATCATTACGTTGAAGAGGCCTTGGGCGCTGGCCCGCGCATCCTTGGGGAAATACGCATCCACGAAGATGTACACCGTGGCAAAGAAAAATGCGTAGCAAATCCCATGTACGATTTGAATCGCCACGATCAGCCAGGGATGCTGGGGGAAATACGCGTAGACGGCGAACCGCACGGCATGTCCCAACACTCCGATGATCATCGTGATTTTCCACCCCAATCTGGTCAGCACCGTGCCCAGCACCAGCATCGTCAGGATCTCCGCGATCTGACCGATACTCATCACCGGCTGTACCCAGTTCCCTGCGATTCCGACGTCGGGGCTGCTCAAAAAGGCGAAGGTCCAGTTGAAGTAACAGTTGTGCACGAAGGAATCGACGAGGGCCACGAACCAGAGCACCAGGACGAAGGGATGCACCAGCAGGCGCATGGCTTCCACCCAGGCCAGCGAGCTTCCCAATGCGTGGGCCTTCCGCGGCGGCGTATGCGGTAACATCAAACTGAACGCCGCCAGCAGCAGCGAAGCGATACCCGCCACGACAAACGTCCAGCTCGCCCCTTTGAGCAACGCCTCCCCAGCCAGCGGTGATCCCAGCACGGTGCCCAACCAAGCGATCCACCCGGTCGGATTGGCCGCGCTGACCTTGGTCCAATCGACCAGCAAGAACAAGAACGGCCACGCTGCCAAGATCCAACCGATCGTCCCCCCCGTCCGCACCACACCGAATTCGTGCTGCGGGTCTTTGAGATTTGCAAACGCGATCGAATTGGTGATCGAAATCGTAGGGACGTACAGCAGACAATGCACGAACATCAACAGCAGGAACAAGTTGTAATCGGTGACTCGACTGAGCCCCAACAACGCCAGGCCGCTGACCAGGTGACTGAACGCCAGGAATCGCTCCGCCGCGAAATTCCGGTCGGCGAATTGATTGCTGAAGAACATCCCAATGATCGCGGCGATCGGAAAGGCGTTGAGAATCAGCGATTGTTCGGAAAACAAGAACTCGATGTTGTCCGGGATCCATCCGGTCAGCCAAGGGGGTGCGACGTCCGACTTGAATTTGAGCGCCGGCAGAAAGCCGAAGATCTGCGGAAGCCAGGCGCCCCAGATGAAGAACTCCAGCACCATCATCACGAACAGTCGCAGCTTGATCCCCGAACTCATCGAGTCCCCCTTCGTGTGCATTTCGCAGTCCGATGGCGAGCCATTGTAGGGGAAGCGATCGAGCCTTTGAAGCAAGCTAGGCCCGGGGAACCCGCTTGGCCTTGGCCAGTTTGCGAAGCACCGCCAGATTGACCTGATCGGCCTCTTCGCCGTCCAGCGTCTCTTTGGGAGTCTCCAAATACATCGGCAGTTGATTCAACCGAGCGTCGTGCAGAACGAACCAAAAGGGCCGCAACCCGAGCGTCCCCCGCCCGATGTGCTCGTGCCGATCTTTGCGGGACCCGGGGGGCGTCTTGCTGTCGTTCAGATGGATCGCCTTCACCCGCGTCAGGCCGACGACTCGATCCAGTTCTCCGATCGTCGCTTCGAATTCCTCCGCGGTCGCCATCCCATAACCTGCCGCATGCATATGGCAGGTGTCCAAGCAGACGTGTACCCGTTTGCCGCACTCGGCACGATCGATGATCTCCCGCAGTTGCTCGAAGCGCCAACCCAAATTGCTCCCTTGACCGGCGGTGGTTTCCAAGAGAATCTCGGATTGGCCGTCGCCCCGTTCCTCGTACACCGAATCCAACGATTGGGCCACGGCGCGAATCCCATCCGGCTCGCTGGACGTCGTGAACGATCCGGGATGCAGCACGACGTAGCGGATTCCCAACTGGTCGGCCCGCTGTAGCTCGACCGCCATCGCTTGAATGCTCTGCCGCCGCAACGCCTTATCGGGAGCGGCCAGGTTGATGAGGTAGGACGAGTGCGAAAGCGGATGACTGATTTTCAGCTCGCGGAGCGCAGCTTGAAACTGTGCGACATCTTCTTCGCTGATCGGTTTGGCCCGCCATTGGTTGTTATTCTTGGTGAACAACTGCACGCAGTCGCAACCGGCGGCCGCCGCTAATTCCACGGCACGGTAGTATCCGCCCGCAATCGACATGTGAGCGCCGAGTATCGGCATCGAATACCCCTTATCCTCGTATTCCGTTGGCCCGGATCGACATGCAGCAACAGCAGTTGGTGAACAAGCTCAAAACGGCGCCGACGATCCCCAGGCCAACCCCGGCGCGGACAAGTCCACGCCCCGAATCGTCGATCTGACCGCGGTCCATTCCCTTCAATTCTTGGAGGCCGACGACGATGGCGACAATCGACAATGGGAAAAAGAAAAGGCCCAGGATTGCCAACGTCAAGATCAAGCCCCCATTATGGCTGCGGCGAATTCGCAGGGGACCGGAGTATTCGACCGGCGTCGTCGTCGGATACGAAGCAGGCTTGTCGGGATACACCGAAGCAGCGCTCCCTCCCCTTCGGCCGAGATCTCCCAACACCGATTCTGGTGTCACCCAGCCCGCCTGGCCCACTTGTTGCAAGCGGCATTCGGGAGAAATGCGCCGTTCGGCTTGCCAGGTCAATAATTCGGACCGCCGGGCCGGGCCGTAGAGCGTCCCATCGGGGGTTCGCACTAGCCAACGAGGCTCGACCGGTTGCGACTCGGCTTCCTCCACGGGCCGTTCGAGCGGTGCGGTTTCCCGCAAATCGGCTTCGCCGGGAATCGGCACGATCATCTGGCAGGTGGGACAGCGCGCCATCTTCCCACGGTGGAAATCCTCCACGCGCAAGGTCGAGCCGCACGACGAGCAACGAAATTCGATCGACACCTTCCCCTCCGCTCCGGGGAACGACTGGTTCGCCAAAAGATCCTATTCGAACGGCGGCCGCCATTATCGCCAACTTCCGCCGATTCGGCGTCTACTTTACCGCAAACAGGCCAGTTCGTTGAGCCAGGGCATGCCTTCCCCCACGGCGGTTTTTTCACGGTATCTCGAAAGCTCTTCGTTTAACGCCCAGCCAAAGGCGCCGGCTTTTGCGAGAAACTCTGTCCAATCGTGCCGGCGCCTCCGGCTTGGCGTTAAACGAAACGAAGGGACAATACAAGTGCAGGGACAATGGCGGCAGGAATGACGCTGCACGAAAGGGAAAGAAATTCCAGCGAACGAGTCTTTTTGCGACAAACTTCGCATGCACGCTCGTTTCATCTGGTGGACTGCAGGAGATGCCTCCCATCGATACGCCGCTAACCGAGATTGCCGTTTTGGCCGGCACGGACGCCGACGCCGCGCGGATGCTCCGCGTGGCGAACCAGGGGTGTCCGGAGGCCTTCGCCCAGCTGATAGGGGAATGGCGACCGCGAATCGAACGATACTGCTATCGGTTATGCGGCAACTTGGCTGACGCCGAGGATTTGACGCAGGAGATTTTCCAGAAGCTGTATCGGACTCGCGAGCGATATCGTCCGCAAGCCAAGTTTTCCACGTTTTTGTGGCAAATCGCGACCAACCACTGCCGCGATTTTGCTCGAGCCCAACGGCGACGAGTTGCCGCGGCGGCGCAACACCAGGACTGGGTGGAATCGCTGCCGCAGGAACACACCACCGCAGGTGCGTTCGAACTGCGCGAGAGCGTCCAACAAGCCGTCTGGCGATTGCCGGAACCTTACCGAGCTGTGCTGGTGCTGCGGCATTATGAAGATTTGAAATTCAGTGAAATCGCCGAACTTCTCCACGTTCCCCGGGGCACCGTCGCCTCTCGCATGGCCAAAGCCCTGCGGCTGGTGGAACGCGAGTTGATTCGCGACCGCGTACTGGCCCCCCCGCCGACAACCAACACACCCTCCACCGATTCTCCGTGAACCCGTCGTGCCGCCATGAAACACCGCAGTGATACCACGAAATACCCCGATACCACGAAACACCTCGATACCGCGAAACACCTCAGCGATTCCGCATTGATGGAGGTGCTCTACGATGATCCTTCGGAGTCGTCGTCATCCGACGCGCAAGTTCATTTGCTCCAATGCGATACTTGCCGCAATCGGCTGGAGCGGTATCGCTCGGTAACCACAGTTCTTTCGGGAGAGCTGCCGACCGCCGTGAAGCCGCCCAGGTTAGCCGCCCATCCCACGGTAACGCTCGATGTTCCGCCAGTTCCGTCGCATAGGCCGGTGGTTCGCCGCGTCCCGCAAGGATGGTGGCTGACCGCCGCCG
>JBGSLW010000201.1:0-8887 GCA_041740495.1 Pirellulaceae bacterium | reverse complement strand
GGCGCGTGGCCGTTCCTGCCGACGGCAGCTTCGGTCCGTTCGACGCAGCCGGCGCTATAGGCGACTTGCAGCGGTCACTCTTGCAAGCGGCTGCCGTCGCTGGGTTGTTCGCGCTGTTGCTCTGGCGTACGCGATCCGCTGCAGGCAAGTCTGCCTGGCAAGTTCGCGCTGCGGCGTGCCTGGCACTGCTCGACGTGCTCTTCGCCAATGCCTGGCTTCTCCCCCGCGTCCCTGCAGAGATCGCGAGTCGCGGTGTTCCGCCGGCCACAATCGCCGCGAATTCGACCGACGAACTGCAACCCACCGCGCGCGACCAACACGTCCTCCGCAACGACCTTTTGGCGCGCGCCGTCGATCCCGAGTGGTCAGGCCGTTCGTCCGCCGACCGCTTGGCCGAGATCCTCATCTACCAAAGCGCGACTGATTTTCCCAAGTTCCATTTGCTGCATGGGCGGCGGATCTTCCCGGCGTTCAATTCGATCGAACCCCAGGACCTGATCTGGCTGGAGAATTGGCTCGACGCCCACCCACAACAACGCTCCGAGTTCTGGCGACTCGCCGGCATAGGCCCATGGACCGGGCCCTCGTTGCAAATTATTCCGGCATTCACGCCCCAACTCGAGGCCGTCGAGCCGACCGCAGACACGGCGGCCGTAGCAGCGGCTCTGCCCCGCACGCGAGTCCGTTTGCGGTCGGAAGATCAGTCCCCTTTCGAAGAGATGCTCGCGCGCGATCTGGCTTGGCTCGGTCAGCCTCCGCCGTCGGCACAAGCTACTTTGGTCGCCGCAACCGATTCGGCGAGTTCCCCGGAACGATTTTGCATCCGCGTGACGTGTGCGCAACCTTGTTGCCTGGTCATCGGCAACTACTGGGATCCGGGATGGAGCGCCGAGCTGCGCGATCGGAACGGCGACACGGAACGGGCGCTACGCGTTCTCCGTTTCGCCGGCGCGCTGCAATGCATTCCGATTCCCCGCGCGGGCGACTTTGAATTGGATTTGCGCTACGCGCCCCGATCGGCGTGGTGGGGACAGCTGATTAGTTCGATGACAGCCGGGCTTTGCGTCGCGGCGGTCGCCTGGCGCTGGCGATCCTCCCGCCGCGTAGGTCGCCGCGCGCGTCGTGGCTCGCCCTGACGTTGCCTGGTATGGAATACCGAATGCTGCCACACTCGGCTGCCCGCTCAAACATCAGCCGCCTGACGCTAGCCTGCGGTTTTCCGGATCAGCGCTGAACGGCCCCCTGCCGAAAATTGTGGCATTCTCGCCGTAAAAATCGCATGTCGACCGAAACGAAGCGTCCCCCATGGATTGGTGCGAATTTCGGGCCAATCTGCCGGGGCGCGAGCCCAAACCAGATGGAATTGTGGAAAACACAAGCGTTCCGGCCCCTTGAACAGCGTCGACAGCTTCCACTATACTGCGACGTTTTCCCATGGTTCCGTCCTTGTTCGAGTCTGGCGATGAAAGTCCGCGCGAGCGTCCGAAAAGTCTGCGAAAATTGCAAGATTGTCCGTCGCAAGGGGCGCGTCTACGTCGTTTGCACCAATCGCCGGCACAAACAGCGACAGGGATAGCGGAGCCAGGGTAAGCCGGGGGGAGCGGTGTGGACGGGGAGGTCTGCTGCGCCGAAGCATTTTTGACTTGGTCCCTGCCAAGTCACCGGAATTCGGGGTCGGGACCGTGGCGAGTGCCGGCCCGTCTGGCTGAGGATTATTCTGAAATTATTTGAGGAGCGAATCACATGCCGCGTTTGCTCGGTGTGGATATTCCCAACGACAAAAAAACGATTTACTCGCTGACGTACTTGTACGGGGTGGGTCCGGTGGTCGCCCGTGAATTATGCGTCAAGGCCGGAATCGACAAAGACAAACGCGCTCGGGACTTGAGCGACGAAGAATTGAGTCGTCTGGCGTCGATTCTGGAGCGGGATTACACGGTCGAGGGTCCGTTGCGTCGGGCCGTTCAGCAGAACATCAGCCGGTTGCGCGACATCAAATGTTATCGGGGGATCCGACATCGTTTGGGGTTGCCGGTCCGCGGCCAGCGGACTCGGACGAACGCCCGCACCCGCAAGGGTCCCAAGAAAACCGTCGCCGGGAAGAAGGGCGTGAAGGATTTGAAGTAGGCGTCTCCCCCACAACCTTGCACACCTTCGCGGGACGCTGGGTTGTCGGATCGCCGAGTTGCTCGGCAGTGGGGTGGCGTGGCGGGAATGAAATTCATTGGGTCAGTTTGAGCAGCCAGGTGGAGTCGTAACACGGTGACTACAGCAAAAACAAAACGGCGGGTTCGCCGCAGCGTGACTTTTGGGGTCGCACATATCAACGCGACGTTCAACAACACCACGGTCACGATCACGGACAACAAAGGTGAGACCTTGTGTTGGTCCAGTGCGGGGACCTGCGGATTCAAGGGGAGCCGCAAGAGCACTCCGTTCGCGGGCCAGTGCGCCGCCCAGCAGGCTGCGGAAAAGGCCATGAAAATGGGAATGAAAGAAGTCGAGGTCCGGGTCAAAGGCCCTGGCAGCGGCCGTGAAAGCGCGATTACCGCTCTTCAGGCCGCCGGACTGAATATCAAAACGATCGAAGACCGAACGCCGATCCCCCACAACGGCTGCCGGCCCCGCAAGAAGCGTCGCGTGTAATTGCGCTGGTCTCTCCCAGCGGCCCGGCCGGCGCGGCCTCGAACCCGCCGCACATTCCGCCAGGGCCGGTTGGTCGAGACGAACTCCAGTCGCAAACTCCTGTTTGTCGTCCACCCAGTACATCGCTCACCCCCCCACCGGAGTTTCCTCATGCATATTCGATGGCGCGGCTTGGAATTGCCCAGCTCCCTGCAATGCGAAGGCGAATCGTTGACCTCGACCTACGGCAAGTTTTTCGCCGAGCCGTTCGAACGTGGTTTCGGGAACACGGTCGGCAACAGTCTCCGCCGTGTTCTGCTCTCCAGCCTGGAAGGGAGTGCGGTCACCCAAATCAAGATTCGGGGTGCGAACCACGAGTTCTCTTCGATCCCAGGCGTGATGGAAGATGTCACCGAGATCGTCCTCAACATCAAGTCGCTGGTCGTCAAGAACAACTCCGATCAGATGAAAGTGATCACCGTCGAGAAGAACTCGATCGGACCGATCACCGGCGCCGACGTGACCACCAGCGGCGAAGTCGAAGTGATCAACAAGGACCACGTCCTGGCCACGCTCACCCAAGATGTCCCCTTCATGATGGAAATGGTGGTCGAGAACGGCCGCGGCTACGTGCCGGCGACCGAACACAGTGCGTCGGATCACGAGATCGGAATCATTCCCGTCGATGCGGTGTTCAGCCCGGTGACGCGCGTCCGCTACCAGGTCGAGGAAACGCGGGTCGGTCAAAAAACCAACTACGACAAGTTGACGATGGAAATCTGGACCGACGGGTCGGTGCGTCCCGAAATGGCCTTGGTCGAGGCGGCCAAGATCCTCCGTAAACACCTCAATCCGTTTGTCCAAATGAGCGACTTGGGGCCCCGCGTTCACGCCCAGCCCCGGACCTCGGGCGGCTTCAACGCCATGCTCGATTCCAAACTGAACATGCCGGTCTCCGAATTGCGGCTCTCCGTGCGAGCCAACAATTGTCTGGAACACGAACGGATCGCCACGGTCCGCGACCTGGTCCAACGCACCGAAGATCAGTTGATGGAAGTCCGCAACTTCGGCGAGACCACGCTGGCCGAAGTCAACGAGAAGTTGCGCGAATTGGGATTGCACTTGGGGATGCGGGTCGGACCCGGCCCTGGAATGAACTAAGGCCACACCCCCAACCCTTGCGCCCCCCCTTTTCCCCCCGAGTCCACAACATCCCAACTCCCCCTTTTTCCGCTAGTTGAATTGCCATGCGTCACAAACGAATCGGCCGGCGACTGGGACGTAGCTCCAGCCACCGCAAGGCGATGTTCGCCAACATGACCTCCTGCTTGATCCTCACGGAGCGGAGCGACGATCACTACGAGGGACTCTTCCAATCCGACGGCAAGACTCCGGTCAAGCCGCCGGCGGTCAAGGGACGGATCGTCACCACCCTTCCCAAAGCCAAGGAACTGCGATCCTACGTCGAGCGCTGCATTACCGTCGCCAAGAAATCGTTGCCCCATCAGGACCAAGCCGCCCAATTCCAAACGGACGCCGAACGCAATAGCGAACAATGGCTGAAGTGGCGGAAGAGCGATCGCTGGAAGCAATGGGCCGCCGCGATGGCCCCAGTGGTCAACGCCAAACGCCAGGTCTTCCGCCTGCTGCGTAACAAAGACGCCGTCCGCCTGCTGTTCGATGAAATCGCCCCGCGCTATGTCGATCGGAACGGCGGCTACACCCGCGTCCTCCGCCTGGCGACGACCCGCCTGGGAGACGCCGGCGACCGAGCCATTCTGGAATTCGTCGGAGTCCGCGACCGCATCAGCAAGGCAACCCCCGCCCCTCGCCCCGAATTCGCCAGCGACAGCAGCGAAGCGGCCGAGTAAGCTTTTCGTACAGCAAAAAGCTCGCTGCGCAGGTAAGCCCTCCGCAGTCACCTGCAAGGACTGGGCAATCTCGGCCCAATTGGAACCGGCCAATCGCTGTTCCGCCATCCAGCGAGCTTCCGCTGACAACCGACTGAGCAATCGCTCATGCAACTCACTCAGTTCAGCGATTTCCTCGGGCAGAGATTGCTGCGCCGGACGTACGCGTAGCGGCGAATCTGTGGCTCATACGAGGCCACCAATTGTTCCGCCGCTGCGACATCCCCCAATCGGTCGTGGCGCACTAATTCCTATTCGTCGTCAAACGATCTGGCGGAATCGTTCGAGGGATCCGGCGATTTCGACCCGGTGCCCGCAGTGGACTCGCGCGGCGAGCTAGGCTTTGTCCCGAAACATCAGCCGCATGGCGCTAGCCTGCGGTTTCCGGTGTTGTGTGCGCGACGAAACCGCAGGCGAGCGCCATGCGGCTGATCTCAATGGGACGCGAAACTGTGTTTTGGGACGAAGCCTCGTATTTTGGCTGAAATTGTAGGGCGATCAGCAAACAAATGCCGAAACGCACATCTCAACCTTGGCGCGTCGAGCTGGTAATGGTCACGTACGCAGAAGTGTGACGCGCAAGCCGCCGGCGCGCGGTAGAATGCCGGTGTCGTTTGGGGTGGTGATCGAAATCCCAACGCGGGGATGGCGATCCTTCGAGGCTGTTAAGCACCACAGGGGGCAACACGATGTCGGACACCGATCGAAACTACCGACTGGACAAGCGGGTGATTTTGCAGGCGGCCGCGGTCTACCTGCCGACATACAAAAAATTCAACGACATGGAGAACTTCGCCGCGGCCGAAGAACTGCTCGACAAGTACAACATCGGCCTGAGCGTTTGGCCCCCTGGCGGCGGCAAATCGTCAATGAATTCCCTGATCGTCAAGCCCTATGACAAACCCATCCGCGATACCAAGGAGGCGTACAAGAAGTTGAGAGAGGATGTCAACGACCTGATCAAGAACCGGGCGCCTGGGTATCCGTTTGTCGTCCCCATCATCTTCTGCCAGTTCGATGCCACGGGCTTAGGTATCACGCCCCACAGCACCAAGGTCGGCGCGGCGTCTCCGGCCTGCTTAATCTCAATGTCGGCGGAGTCGATGAAGGACAAGATGACGATCCTCCACGAGATGGGTCATGCGGTGCTCTACCCGGATCCGAGCCACAACGAAACCGCCGGGAACCTGATGCACGAAGCCGACGGGCGCACATTCCTTTTCAAGTTTCAAGTGGAGGCGTTCGGGCATGCGTTCTTTGCAAAGTACGCCTAGCGAACGCGGCGCTCGCCTTGACCGGCGGGGCACTCAACGCCGCTGGGAGCGCCACTGCCCATCGACATATTGATTTTCCTCCGTGCGGAATTCGCTGACGTTGTCCCAGGTCGGTTGAAACACCGTCGCGTTTTCGATTTCCGATCCCCACGAGTCATCCCCGAGCGGTTCCGGCCAGCCGAAGAGACTCTGGCGAAGGGCATACTCCAGTCGGAGCAACTGCAATAGTTCCTCCCCCGATCGTTGGCGGGTCGTGGCGAATCGCTGGAGTTGCTCGAGCGAGCATATCTCGGACCAAGGCTCGAGCGCGGTTTGGATCGGCGACTGCTGCAATTGGGCCTGGGCGGCAGCGTTCTTCCCTTGCCGCAACGCTTGCACCACCTGAAGCACGGCGCGCAATTCCTCCGCCCCGGGCGGGGGACGGATTTGGCGGCGAGCATCCAACACGGCGCTCTCGATACCGGGTTCGACCAGGTACGCCAGCGACCGAAATCGAACCTCCTCTTCGGGCGTGCGAGCCAGGTGGACGAGCTGCAAGAGCGCTCGGTGGCGGACTTCATCCTCCCCCCAGCGGGCCGCGAGTAGGCTCAGGCGAATCGCCAGGTCCCGCGCTTCCAGGTCGTTCGCCATCAACGCCAATTCCTCGGCCAACGACCCATACTCCTGAGGTCGCTCCGGGGAAAGCGCCTGCAGCCGCGCCTCATCGATCGTCACGACCACCGTCAACAACTGGTCGACCGAGAGCCGCCGCTCGACGTATTTGCCCGGCTCGACGCGCTCGCGGAATACGATCTCCCGCGCATTCCGTTCGACCATCCGCCCCACCAGAGGCGGCCCGGATCGCGGCACCAACACATCGCCCCGCGCCGGCCCGAGGCCCAACCCCAGTAGGGCCCCCATTCCCCAAACAGCGATCGCCCAGGCGCCCAAAAATGCGTTTTTCATTTGCTCCTCTTGCCGGAACTGCTCAGGCAGACTCCGGACCACACCCAGTATCAGCCGCCTGGCGCTAGCCTGCGGTTTTTTGAATTGTGCAAAGCCTGAAACCGCAGGCTCGCGCCAGGCGGCTGATTTTTCAATGGGCGGCTCCCTGACCATGGTCATCGTCACTGTCGAATGGCATTTTCGCCGACCATCCCATCGACCAGGTTTGTTTCGACCTCCAACAGCAAATCCGGGACGCGCGACGTCGCATCGAGTTTCCCTTGGAGTTCGACAAGGTGCTCCGGCCGCATCCTTTGAGCCACCGCGACCAATTCCAGCAGCACGCGCTCCAGTAACGCTGCCCGGGCGAGACTGGAATCCTGGCGCCAAGCCAGTTCCAAGCGCCGGCGTACAGGTTCCAGCTGCTCGGGTTCCGCTGCGGCGCCGGCCAACAGGGCCTCGATGACCTCGCGCTGCAGTCGATTCAACTCGAATTCGGGGTTTCCGGCAGCTGTGCGGCCAAACGCCAGATCGGTCATCGCCGCCCGGGTCTGGATCAGCTCCAGAAAATACAGCTCCAATCGGCCCCACGGTCGCGCTTGCACGCCCGACGACGCCTGCAGGGAATCGCCTAGCCCGCGGATCAGGAATTGAAGCACGGCGCGAGCGACGACCGACCTGGGAGGCGTCTTTCCCGGTTCAGGAAACGCGGAGGGGACGACGGTGCGCAAGATCAATGCGGCCCGCGGCGCGTCGGCGGGAGCGGCCTCGAACGCATCGAACAGAGTCAAGATGAGCGTCGGCCAATGCCGCATCGCCCACAGCGCGCCCTCCACTTCGCTGAGATCTTGATCGCGGGCGGCCAACACATAGCGGACGATGCGGTCCGCGTCTTCACTGTCGATATCGGGGAATCGATCGGCGACGGCGGCGAGTTGCTGGAGCGCCTGGAGCTTGGGGGAATCCCCCGCCGCACTGTCCCCCAACCGGGCCAACGCCGCCAGATACGCATCTCGATCGACCGCCGTCGCCAACCGATGGGCCTGCCGCAACATCGTTCCGGTCGGTCGGTCGGGACTCGACGTCCGGGCCAACTCCCGCACATTTTGTTCCAACAACGCATCGAACGGCCCGAACTCGTTCTGGCCCGATCGCTGGCAGCACCACCAGCACCAGGCCAAGGTCGCCAGATAGGCTTCGTTGGCGATCGACTGCGTCTGCGTCTCCAGCGAGTACGGTCGGCGACGCAATTCCTGAATGCGGCGAAGCAACTTGATTCTCCGCGCTTCCAAATTCTGCTCCAACGGCGAGGGGGGAACGAGCACCCGCTGGAGCTCCGCTCGCCACCCCGCCACGTCGCGCGATTCAAGTCGGATTTCCAACCGATCCGCCAGTTGTTCTGCCAGGAAGCCGGCCAGTTCGGTATCGCGACCTGCATCGATCCAGTCCAACCAGGGGATGAGACTCGTCGTTTCCCCGGTGGCGATCAACCGCACCAGAACCGGCCGCAACGTGCGCCACGTTTCGATGTCCGCCTCCAACACGGCGAACGTCGCTTCGCTGAACGCTGCCGACTGCCCGACCTCGCTCGGGAACGGCGCTTGCACCAAAAACGACGCCGCGTTCCGCGGATGACGGCTGGCCCAAGCTGCGACCGCCGCCAGGTAGCGCTCCGACAAGATCGCCGGAGTCAGGCCCGCCACGTTCTCGTGCAGGGACGCGACCAGCTTTCCTGCGGTCGAGTCCCGCTCCAATTGTCCGGTCGTCAACTGCTGGCCGGCCAATTTCCAGAGCTCCAGGTTATTCCGCGCCACCAGATACTGCCCGACCGACGGAAGATCCGGCGGCTCGTCCAAACTCTCCAACATTCCGGTCAAGGTCTGCGTCAATAGCGGGAGGTCCGGCTCGCTCAACAGCACCCGCAAGATCAATTCGTTGGTCAGTCCGGATTGGGGATCGAGCGGGGTGCCGGCGGTGACGCTGTGGTAAGCCCGTTGCCGAGTCGCCGGGTTCTCGTTCGCCGACGCCAGCAAGTAATTCCGCACGGTCGCCGATGTTCCAGCCGAACGACTGGCCAACTGGTACAGCGGCCCATCCCACCACGCCGGCTGCGGCATATTCGGAACGGCCTGCGCGGCCTCGCGCGAAGTCGCG
>JBGSLW010000200.1:0-26173 GCA_041740495.1 Pirellulaceae bacterium | reverse complement strand
GCGTTGACCAACGCGTTTTTGCGGCAAGCTGCCGCGGAACCGCCGATTTGGGTCTCCGGAATCAAGGCCGCCTGCACGGCCGTGCTGTTTCTGCCTTGGTTCCTCTGGTTGGTGTTTCGCGGCGTACGCGTCCTGCCGCCGGTTCGCATGTGCTGGGGACTGTTGGCCGTCAGTTTTTTTGTGCAGTACTTCGGAAACGTCTATTATCAATATTCGCTCCAGACGATCGGCCTGGCATTGGCGGTCCCGGTCAATTTGGGAGTGATGATTTTCAGCGGTGCGATTCTGGGCCGGGCGTTTATGCGCGAACCATTGACTCCCAAGATCACGCTGGGACTGGCGATCATCGTCATTTCGATCGGGATCCTCAGTTCGCAAAAGGCGCCGCCCGTCGTCGCCGCCGCCAGCGGCTCCTGGCTGGCCGGGATTATCGCCGCGAGTATCAGCGGAGTTGCCTACGCCGCGTTGGGTTTGGTGATTCGCCGGAGCATGCGGCACCACATCCCGCTGGCGACTCCGATTGTGTTCGTGAGCGTGGTCGGGACGATCGGGTTGTTGGGACTCAGTTACGTGCAGGAAGGCCCGAGCGCCATCGCAGCGATCGGCCGCGTCAGCTGGATCGCGATGCTGCTGGCGGGCGTCCTCAACGGGCTCTCGTTTCTCTCGCTGACGCAAGCGTTGCGGATGCTCCCCGTCGTCTACGTCAACGGGATCAACGCCGCGAATATGCTGTTCAGTGCGCTGATCGCATTGACCTATTTCTTGGAGCCGTGGTCGCCGCAACTGGGGTGGGGAATCGCGGTGATGCTGGTCGGGTTGGTGGTGCTAGGCTACGCGGCCCACGAAAACCGGCGGCGGTTCTTGCGGCGGAAATAGGGTCGATCGCGAATCGGCTGGGCGTCCAATCCCATCGCGCTAGCCTGCGGTTTCTTCAGGCATCCGACACTCGAAACCGCAGGCTAGCGCCATGCGGCTCATGGTTCGGGACAAAGAATAGTGTACACATGTACACTTATATCGCGCGATTCCAGCGCGGGGCGAATCATCAGGGTTGCGACGCCGGCGTGGATCCCAACTTGCGCAAGGCCTGCAGAAATTCGTCCGGATCTTGGGGACTGAGCAGCAGGCTATAGCCGAGTTCGGTGGGGAGATAGACAGCGCGCGTTCGATCGGTGAGGAACAGGAGTGCCTTTTCACCGTTGTGGAGCGAGAACCAACCGGCTTGGTAGCCGGGGAGCCCGGTCCCCATCCTCCGCCAGCTCGGCTTGAGTTCGGGTTCCTTATTGAAGTCGACGCGGCGCGCCAGATCGATTTTTAATTCTTGCTTGGGGATAAATCGGCCGTACAGGTCACCGGAGAGGGCGAGCCCATCGGGCCGAACTTCGAACGAGGCGTTTCGCGCACCGCGTATTGAATAAAACAAGAGCGCCAACACCCCCAGCAGCAACAGGGCCAAGGGGACGATGAACCACAGATACCGGCTTTCGGCGGGGGCAATCGGAAACGTCGTCATGTTGGCAACTCCGGTGATCTTTCGGGGCGGGTCGGCGGGCCCGTGTTGGTAGTCGATGAATACCCCGCGGCCCGTACGTTCAGCACGTCGCTCGCGGCATAGCGGCTGGCGATATGCAGTGGCAATTGTGGTCCGACGTGCGCGCGGTGCGTCGTCAGGGCCAGCTCGGGAGTATTGTTTTCCTGGGACAAGTGACAGAGGCAGGCCCACTGCAGTCGCTGAAAGCAGGCAGCTCGAGCGACCAGATCCGCCGCTTCGTCGTTGGAAAGATGCCCGCCGGGTCCTCGAATTCGCCGCTTGAGCCGCTCGGGGTAGGGCCCCCGTGCCAGCATCTGGCGATCGTAATTGCTCTCGATGATCACCGCGTCCAGCGACAACAACAAATCCCGCAGCCCGTCGAAGACATGTCCCAGGTCGGTGAGAATCCCCAGCCGATGCTCACCGTGCTCGACGACAAACGCGACGCCATCGATGCTGTCGTGCGGCGTGGGAATGGTATGGATGGCGACCTCGCCGATTCGCACGGTTTGCCCCGATTCAAAGCAACGCACATCGTCCAAACGTCCCAGATTCACCACGCGTTGTGCCGCGGCCAAAGTCTTCTGCGTGGCGTAGACCGGGATGTCGAACATCCGGTGGAAGGCCCCCAGACAGCGACTGTGGTCGTGATGATCGTGAGAAATGAAGAGTGCGTCGACGTCTTCGATCTCGCGGCCGTGAGCTGCCAGCCGTTCCCGAGCCAACCGCCCGGAGATGCCAGCATCGAACAGCAAGCGGAGTCCGCCGATCTCGACGTAGAAGCAGTTGCCGTTGCTGCCCGATTGTAGGGTAATGACTTCCATGGCAAGGCATTCTAGCAGCCGAATGAAAATGGGTCACGGCGTCTCTTCGTCATCAGCCGCCTGGCGCTGGCCTACGGTTTCTTACGATCTGGTGGCGCGAAAACCGCAGGCCAGCGTCAGGCGGCTGATGGTTCTCGCGTTGCTAGAGAAAGTCGGCAATTTCGGCGCTAGATTTCTCTTTCGATAGCAACGGCGAATTGGTATAAGCCGTTGACCTCCGATGTCACATGGACGGGGATACTGCGCATGAATACCCGAATTTACCTCGCCGTTTGCCTGTTCCTTTGCGGCTGGACGGGGGGCCGACCCGAGCATGCTTGCGGTCAGAATCTGGCCAGCGGCGAGACGATGCCGACGCAGTGGAGCGACGACGCGACGCTGCGGGATGTCGTTTTCACCAGTGAAACGTCGGGAATCGCGGTGGGCGACTTGGGGACGGTGTTGCGCACGGTCGATGGCGGCCGGACGTGGAAGCCGATTTTCATCAGCAACGATTGCTCGCTGCAGTCGATTTCATTCAGCGACCCAACGCGGGGGTGGATCGCCGGCGGGTATTGCTTGCCGATAGTCGGGCATCATCGCGGCGTCTTGCTGCAGACGACCAACGGCGGGGACTCGTGGTCCGAATTGAACTCGACGTCGCTGCCAGCGATCGAGCAGGTGGAGTTTGTCAACGATCGACTCGGCTGGGCCCGTGTCTGTCGTTCGGAATTCCACCCCAGCGGACTCTGTTCGACGCAGGATGTTGCCCAGTCGTGGTCGGAGATGGCGCCCGATACACCCTGGGAGGCAGGCGTGGTGGCGCGGGGCGACGAAGGGCTGATTGCGTCCCACGGCGGGCGACTGGGCCGAGTGCTGGAACAATCCTTTCGTCTCAGCCAGCAGCCCGCAATCGAGGATCAGGCGTTTCGGGCGATCGCGATGTGCGACGGCCAGCGCGGGTACGCATTGGGCGAGCAGTCGTTGCTTGCGACCTCGGACGGCGGCCAGTCTTGGGAGCGGGTGGAACTGCCCGCCGAGATTTTCAACTCGCCCTATCGGACTTGGCACACGTTGGCCGCCCGAGGTGATCAAATCTGGCTGGCGGGCTCGCCCGGCACCCAGATCGTGCGAGTCGACCTGCAAGCCAAGACGATCCACCCCACCCCCACTCCGGTGCGCACCACACTCCGTCGCTTGTTCTTTCTGAATGAGTCACTGGGCTGGGCTGTGGGCGATCTGGGGACGATCCTTACGACCCGCGACGGCGGCGCCAGCTGGACCGTGCAGCGCAGCGCGAGCCCCCGTCTAGCGGTTTTGTTTGTCGCCCGAACGGCCGCGGAGCTCCCCTACGAACTGATGGCACGACTGTGCGGCGACCAAGGGCATTTGGGGGGCGTCCTCCTGTTCGATGCCGACCAGCATGCGACGGCATCCGACTATCATCTGCGAGTCCGGCAAGCGATCGGGCGAGTGGGTGTCACCTTGATCGAGCCGTCGACGGCGACCGACCAAGCCCAAGCCGAACGGGAGATCGAACGCCTGGTTCGACAGACGCAGCCATCGACCGTCGTGATCGCCCAAGCTCCCGAATGGGGAGTTCGCGGCGGCATCGACGTCCCGTCCGCGGCAGCGTCCGCGGTGGGGGCCGCCACCGTTCATCGTGCGGATTCTCCCTGGCTGGTGGAGACCGCGCTCCCCTATTGGCAGACTCCCAAGGTCTTATTGACCCTGACAAAAATCGAGAGAGATTCCCCATGGGGCGCTGCCGAATTGCTGCCGAAACTCAGCCGAAACGTCTCTGATTACGCGCTTCCCAGTCGCGGTTTGGCCGGTTGCCTGACCGCCGGAGCCGTCCGACTGGAGACGACTTATCTCAACGGAATGAACCTGGATCGCGGAAGCGATTTCTTCGACGGAAGTCAAACCGGGCCGCTCGCTCCCCCGCAGCGCGAACCCCTCAAGCCGCAAGGGTACTTGAGTCAAATCAAGGCGATCTCGACGAAGGCCCAAATCCTCCAACCACTGCTCGACTCGTTCGACGACGATCCGCAATCGATTTCGGTCTGGCATCCCAAACTAGACGCCCTCTGCAGCGAGCTCCCGCGGGACGTTGCAGGGATCTGGCTGTGGCAGTTGTCGGAAGCGTACTGGCAAGCCAACAAGCCGCGGCTGGCGGCCCTGGCGCGGCAGAAGCTCCTGGAGAACTGCCCGCAGCATGCGCTGGCACTCGAAAGCCATGTCTGGCTAGTCCACTATTTCGCCAGCGGCGAGATCGCTCAATTGGAATTCCGCCGCCAACGCGATTCGCTGGCTCGCCAACCTCTGGCCATCGATCCCCCAGTAGCCGGCGCGGGAATCCGCACCGTGATTCGCGAGATCGAGTTGGACGGGGTCAAACGGATGGTGTGGGTCCCGGAGAAATCCGAAGATTCCGCCAGCGATGGGCAACCTGAGGCGAGACAAGTCTCCGGGACGGTCGCCGGCACGGCAACGTATTCGGAGTTCTATCGGGAGCGGTTGGAGACCGCGCGACAACTGCTCAATCGCCTCTCGGCCAGCAGCGGCAGCCTCACAGCCCAACCGCGGCTCACGTGGGTGGAGTTGGCTTTGGCACGACGACTGGACGGCCCGGTCGCCTTCGAAACTCGTGCGGCGCGGATCGACCGCGATCGCTGGGGCCCCGCAGAATTGGAAGTGCTGCGACGGGAGTCGGCGTTGACTGCGAATCGCGAACTGGATCCCACGGTTCCGGTCGCCGTCTGTCCCGTGGTGATCGAGCGTCCCTACTTGGATGGTGTGCTGGACGACGTCGCCTGGCGGACTTTGGCGCAGCAGGACAAGATCCTGCGGCTCAAGCCGATTGGCCAGGAAACTTCGGCCTCCCCCGCTGCCACGCCGCCCGGTGAAGCCGTGCGGGCCGCCGGCGACCCCGCCTTGGGGCAGACCCAAGTCCTGATTGCTCGCGATTCGGAATTCCTGTACCTGGCGATCCAATGCCATTTCGTGGAGCTCACCGCCTGGAACGATCAACCCGAGCGGGATCGCGATGTACAACTCTCTCCGCAAGATCGATGTGAAATTCGGTTCGACGTCGACCGCGATGGAACCAGCCGGGCCGTGTTTGGTTTCGATCACGCCGGCAACTTCAGCGACGGGATCGAACGCGACAGCGGGTGGAATCCCGAGTGGTATTTCGCGCAATCGCGTTCGTTCAACACGTGGACCATCGAAGCGGCGATCCCGTTGGCGGCGTTGCAGAACGCCGACGAGGAACTGCGCGACGATGTCTGGGGGCTCTCGATCGAACGCCACTTACCTCGCGGAGTCCGCGAGCGCTGGCAACCCGCGCCGCATCTCGCCGCCGCTAGCAGAACGCCAGAACAGTTCGAATTCACTTTGCCCGACGGCTATCTGAAGATCCGCTAGCGAGGCTGGCAAAATCCGTTGCCGAAATCTACAGAAAACTTTACAAACCCCCTGGTAGGAATTACAAAACTCCCCTGCGTTCACTCGGACGAGCCGCCGATGAAGTTGGGATCCCGCCGGGCGAAACGGGCGGCGCCGCAACTACCCAATCGTTTGGCACTCGAGTTGCACTTTACCCAATCGTCAATTTCATTGTCATGGAGGACATCAAAATGAAGTGTCGAAGATTCATCGTGGCGGCGACGGTCCTAACAACCTTGGTCGCATCCTTGTCGATCCCCAGCAACGCTCAGGAAGGTGCGTCGGGGACCTCTTCGGGAGGCATCGTCGTCGTGTTGGACGTCGCTCGAGTGTTCAAGGACAACGCCCAATTCAACAAAGCCATCGAAGCGATTCAAGCGCGGGCCAAGACGTTGAAGTCCGAAGTCGAGTCGAAACAACAGCAGCTGCAAGCCTCGGCTCGCGATGTCAGCGAAAAGTTCGCTGCGACTTCGCCGGACCGAAAAACCGCCGAGGCACAGCTGGAACAAGAACTGACCACCCTCCGGACGTACGCTCGCCAGTCGGAAGCCGAGCTGATGACCGAAGAGGCCAAAGTCTACTACGAAACGTATCAAACGATGCACAGCATCGTCTCGCGGGCCGCCGCCGCCAACAACATCTCGCTGGTGCTGCGATTCGATAGCAGCGAGTGCGATCAGAACAACCGCGGCGACGTGATCAAAATGGTCAACCGCGCGATCATCTTCCAGTCGAATAGCGACATCACCGACTGGGTCATCGGTGAAATGGCCAAGGTCGAAACGGCCGCCGCCGGCACCGGCGGAGCCACAAAGTAGAAACCTGGCGCGGGGCGGAGTGAACGCGCTGCAAGGAGCGGATTACCAGCCCCCTCAACGAATCGCCCACAGCCTTTGACATCGCGATTGTCCGTTCGCTGCCTCCGGCCACCGCCGGAGGCAGTTCGCGTTTGCGAACGAAACGGGCCGCAAACACCACGGTCCATCCCTCGCACCCTCGTCATTCCTGCGCCCTATCCATCATTCCTGCGCCCTTTCGTCATTCCCGCGCCCTTCCGTCATTCCCGCGCCCTTCCGTCATTCCTGCGCAGGCAGGAATCCACTCGCGTGGGCATCTTGCCACGCATAGGTTCCGGGGAATCGTGCCCGTGTTCAATTTCACCCTCCCGCGGATAGTGAGCTCTCCCATTTGCCCGCGGGAGGGTCGGCCGCAGGACGCGGCCGGGGAGGGCAAAGTTGCGCTCCAAGCCGTCAGTAAACTGCGGCCCCTCTCCGCCGGGAATGACTTGAGCGTCTAGAAGCGGTTTCAATACCAGCATGCAGTGCGGGCAAGTGGATTCGTGGGCCAAACACCTTGACATACTTCCCACTCGCTGGCGCGTCGTGCTGGTATTTGCCGGTTTTGAAACCGCGTCTAGCGTACGAAGCAGAACTCGGGAGACACCACCAGCGCCCACAACAGATCCGCCCAGCCCTCATCGCTCATGTCGGAACCCAAATAGGCCCGAGCCACCTCGAGTTCCCCATCGTCGGGCAACCGGGAGAGTGCCGCGATGTACACGCGACGAACCGATTCGTCCGCGGGCTGATCGGCGAAATGCTGCTGCAGGCTCTGGCCACCCGTTTGCAGCATCGCCGCCAACTCCTCCCCATTGGATAATTCCAGCGCATCCAGGGTGGTCAGTTCATTCGGCCGAGTCGTAACGACTTGTTCGCGATTGGGGCGGCCCAGCACCGTCATCAGGCGTGAAGCGACCACCAGGCCGGCGCGAATAGAATGGCCATTCCGCTCGCCGAAATCAGCCGCGGGTTGTGCCGGGAATTGTCCCGTGAGGGTCCAAACCGCATCCAACCATTGCTCGGCGGTCAAACGGTGCGGCAGTGGACCGCGGAACACAAAGTCTTCACCGGGCGCGGGGGGCGACATCGATTCCGTTTGATACGCCGCGGAATTCGCGATCGCCTGCAAAGTGTGCCGCAGGTCGTAGCCATGGGCTACCAAATCGGCCGCCAGGAAGTCCAGCAGCTCCTCATCCCAAGCGGGAGCGTCCATCGTATCCACCGGCTCGACGAGTGCCCGGCCCATCATGCGTTGCCAGAGCCGATTGACGATCGTCCGCGCAAATCGGCCGTTGCTCGGCTGCGTCACCAATTGGGCCAAACTGGCGAGCCGGGCGGTCCGGTCTGCGGCCGGATCGATCTGGCCCAGTTCTGGGAACAAGAATGACGCGGTGGCGAATTGGCCTTGCGGCACATCGCAGCGATGCAGCTCCAACGGTTGTTCCGCCACGACCGCGGCCAGTCCGTAGGCATCGGTTAACTTCCAATCATCGATGAAGCTATCGTGGCACGACGCGCACTTCAGGTTGACTCCCAGAAAAACCTGGCCGACGTTTTGTGCAAACTGCAACTCGGGGATCTGGCTGGCATTGATCCGCCCGCGCCAGCGAATCCCCTTAGCAAATCCGCTCGCCTCCGGTGCTGGCGTGAGCAGCTGCCGGACCATCGCATCGTACGGCCGGTTCTCGCGAAGCGCGGCGTACAACCAGGCGGTGATCGCTTCCCGGCCGCCGTCGATGTAGCCGGTCCCGGCGTAGTCGTTGCGCAGCAAGTCATTCCAAAAGGTCAGCCAATGGTCGGCGTAGGCGACGTCGTCCGCCAAGAGCTGTTCCACCAGTTTTTCGCGTTTGTCCGGCGCCGTGTCCGCCACGAAGGCCTCGAGCGCCGTCGGATCGGGCAGCAGTCCCACCAAATCGAGCGAGACTCGGCGATAAAACGCTCGATCGCCGACGCGGGGGTTTTTCGAGACGCCGTGCTGCGCGAAGTAACGATCGACAATCGGGTCCAACGACGATTGCCCGTCGGGATCCGCATTCTCCGCAACTTCGGGCAACTGCATCGGTCGCCGCACGCGCGTCCGCCGGAAAGTGAAACCCTCCTCCCAGGTCGCACCGTCGGTTATCCAGCGACTCAGCAACTCAATTTCGGCAGCCGTCAGCGGGTCCCCTTCCGGGGGCATCCGCAGTTCTTTGTCCGGGCTGCGCACTCGCAATAGGAGCTCACTGTGGGGCGGATCCGCCAGCTCCACGATTTCGGCGCGGAGCAACTCCTCCCTTGTATTGAATTCCACATCCCCCTCGCGGTTGCCGTCCAAATGGCAACGGCCGCATCGCTGTTGCAGAAGCGGAGCGATCTGATGCGAGAAGTCCAAAGGCTCCTGAGCCAATCCGACCGCCGAGAAGCCCATCGCGATCAGAATCGATGGTCGCAGGCAGGGAATTCGCATGGTGCACCTGGGGAACGTGGGATTTGCTTGGTCAAGAATGCGGCATCCAGCAACCGTCGAAATTCAGGCCGATTCCGCGGGAAGGACCCGAACCCCCCCGTCGATTGGATGCTGGCACCTGGCCAGTATACCGTCGAATGCGATCGAGTTTTTTGTTACAACCGGCTCTTTCAACTCGCTCTGGTTTCCGCGTTCCCGATACTTGATTATGCCCACCGACCTCGAAATAGCTCATTCCGTCCGTCTCAAACCGATTGTAGAAATTGCCCGCGACTTGGGGATCGCGGAGGAGGAGCTGGAACTCTACGGCAGATACAAGGCCAAGCTCCCGTTGACGTTGATTGATCTGGAGCGAGCCCAGCGTTGCAAGCTGGTGCTGGTTTCGGCGATCTCGCCGACGCCGCCGGGCGAGGGGAAGACCACCACATCGATCGGGCTGGCCCAAGGACTGAATCGGATTGGCTTGAAGACCACGGTCGTGCTCCGCGAACCGTCACTCGGTCCGGTCTTCGGGTTGAAGGGGGGCGCTACCGGCGGGGGTTGGTCGCAAGTCCTCCCGATGGAAGATATCAACTTGCACTTCACCGGGGACTTTGCCGCGGTGGAGAAGGCGCACAATCTACTGGCCGCGCTGATCGATAACGATCTGCAGAACAAGAAGCGTTCGCTCCGGCTCGACGCCCGTACCATCCACTGGCGACGCGTGTTCGACATGAACGACCGGGCGCTCCGCGATATCGTGGTGGGGCTGGGCGGGACCTCCTCGGGGGTGCCTCGCGAAACCGGATTCGACATCACCGCGGCGTCCGAGATCATGGCGATCCTCTGTCTCAGCGACGGAATGGCCGATCTCAAACGCCGCCTGGGGAACATCTTCATTGGGTTCACGCACGACGGACAGCCGATTTTTGCGCGCGATCTCAAGGCGCAGGGAGCGATGGCCGCCTTGCTGAAAGACGCGATCAAGCCCAACCTGGTGCAGACGATCGAGGGAACTCCGGCGATCATCCACGGTGGGCCGTTCGCGAATATTGCCCAGGGGACGAACACGCTCTTGGCGACGCGGATGGGGATGTCGCTCTCGGAATTCACGGTGACCGAGGCCGGTTTCGGCTTCGATCTGGGCGCGGAAAAATTCTTCGATATCAAGTGCCGCACGGGAGGGCTCAGCCCCTCCGCGGTGGTGCTGGTGGCCACGCTGCGAGCCCTCAAATACCACGGCAAGGCGGACCTGGCCAAAGTCAGCGAGCCCAACGCAGCCGCACTCCGCGCGGGACTCGCTAACCTCGAAAAACACCTCGACAACATCTGCTTGTTCGGCGTCCCGGCCGTGGTCTCGATCAATCGGTTCACCACCGACCCAATGGAGGAGATTCAGATCGTGCAGGAGTGCTGCTCCCAACGCGGCGTGCAAGCTATCGTCGCCGACGTTTGGGGAGCAGGGGGCCGGGGCGCCGAGGACCTGGCCCGCGCCGTCGCCAGCGCCGCCCAGTCGTTCCAAGGACGCTTTCAGCCACTCTACGAATGGGATTGGCCGGTCAAAAAGAAAGTCGAGACAATCTGCAAGAAAATTTACGGCGCCGCCGCGGTGGACTACCTCCCCAAGGCCAGCGCCGATTTACGCACGATCAAAAAGTTGGGTTTGGACGGCCTCCCCGTCTGTATCGCCAAGACGCAAAAGTCGCTCTCGGACAACCCCGAGCTGCTGGGGCGCCCGAAAGATTTCGTCGTCACCGTGCGACAAATCGAAATCGCCGCCGGAGCTGGTTTCCTGGTGCCGATCACCGGTGAAATTATGCGGATGCCGGGACTCCCCGCCGAACCCGCCGCCGAGCATATCGACATCGACGACCAAGGGCGCATCAGCGGATTGTTCTAAAGTCGCACGACTCTCCGAGTCGTGATTTTCCTCGCCTGGACGTGTCCCAAACCATAGCCGCAGACTCTTGCTGCGACTTGGAGCCTATCCCCATCCCATTCGGCCCCCTCACCCTGTGCTCTCCCCCGAAGGGCATTGGTATCTACACATCGTGTCTGGCCCCCTCCTCCCCAAATGTTTTTCAATTTCTTCGTTTAACGCCAAGCCGGAGGCGCCGGCTTTGCGCTGAACAGCAAACACAAAGCCGGAGGCGCCGGCTTTGCGCTGAACAGCAAACACAAAGCCGGCGCCTCCGGCTTGGCGTTAAACGAGAGGGTGGAAAGATGGAGCAAGAAAACTGCACGACCTCTTTGTGGGGGCACGCGGAGCCAGTCTCGACGTACACGAATTGTGTCGATACCAATGCCCGCAGCGGGAGTGCGGGTTAAGGGATACGCTCGTAGCCGCCGCAATGTAACTGCCGCGACGCGGAGCGTCGCGCCACTCTGGGATTCCGACCAGGCTAATCGCTGGCGGTTGGCAGCTCGAAACCCTTTCGTCGGACACGGGTCAACAACTGGCTTGCCAGGTGATCGTCCGGGCAAGTTTCCCGCACGGGGTCCCAGCGCAAGGGGCGCCCTACCGCGCGCGTAATATTCACCAAATGGCAGAACGTGATCGAGCGGTGTGCGATCTCCACATCGGCTGCCGGCAGTTCGCGCGAGCGGATGCAGTCGACCCAGTTCTGCAAGTGCCACTTCGCTTGCCAGAGCGCCAAGTCGTCGCTCCATTTGCGCTCTTCGGCCGCCAGATCCAGCTGCTGAGCAAGCTGCTCCGCGATCTCCGGAGGGTTCGACGTGAACTTGTTGCGGTTGATTTCCAACTTGCCCCATTCCCCGATGAATACGGCACCCCCCATCGGACCCTTGCCCGAATCGATCACGAAGTTGACGGGGACTCCGTTGGCATAGGTCGCTCGAACTTTTCCATTTGAACCCTCGCTCAGCGGTTCGAAGTCGACCGGACCCGTATGGTCCATCCCCAGCGCCCACTGGATTTGGTCGACGCCGTGGGCTCCCCAATTCGTCATCTCGCCACCGGCGAAATCGCGCCACTGCATCCACCCCAGCCATTGCGAATGGAAAGGCCGATCGGCCGCCTGGTTGAGCCAGCGGTTCCAATCGAGGCCGGCGGGGATTTCCTCCGGCGGAAAAGGCTCGGCAGGGGAAGGGCTGGCGCCGGGATAACAGATCGCACGCACTTCGCGGATTTTCCCCAGTCCTCCGCTCCGGATGAACTCGCACGCAACACGATTGGTCTCCATCGAGCGTTGCTGCGTCCCGACTTGCAGAATCCGGCCGTAGCGCCGCACCGCGTCCACCAAGACTCGTCCCTCTTGCACGTACAAGGTCAACGGCTTCTCGGCGTACACATCCTTCCCGGCCTGACACGCTTCGATGCACGGCAGCACCCTCTGGAACTCGCCGGTCGCTATGATCACGGCATCGATATCGGGGCGCTCCAGGATTTGCCGGTAATCCTGGTAGATCGGCCAGTCCCCCTGCTGTTTGGCTTTGAACGCTTCGGCCCGGGACAGATTGCAGTCGCACAGCGCCACGAGTTCCGCCGAATCGGGCAACTGTTGCAAGAGCAGCGTGCCGCGACCACCCACGCCGATCGCGCCGACCCGCACACGATCGCTGGGTGGCGTCCGCCCCGAACCCGCCAGGACATGGGGGGAAAGAAAGTAGGGAACGCCCACACATCCCGCCGCGATCCCGGCCGCCGCGGCGCGGTGCAATAACTCCCGGCGGTGCATTCGTTCTTTGTCGCTCATTCGTTGGATCCTTTGCCCTACACGCTGTGATCGGGAGCCGACTTCGGATTGTTGACGAACATAACGCCAAGCGCTACGATTGTATCGCATGATTCAATCGTTTGCTGACAAAGCAACGGAACAGCTTTTCCTGCGCCAGAAAGCGCCGAGACGACTCGGCACAAATCTGCAACGAATCGCCCTTCGGAAACTGGTCATGCTCGACGCAGCTGTATCATTGAATGACCTGCGCAGTCCACCAGGCAATCGTTTGGAGAAACTTTCGGGCGATCGCGCGGGACAGTTCAGCATTCGAATCAACGATCCATGGCGAATTTGCTTTCGCTGGGACCGCGGCGACGCTTATGACGTCGAATTGACGGACTATCATTAGAGGAATCCTCATGTCACGAAACACCACGATTCCGGCGGTTCATCCGGGAGAAATCTTGTCCGAAGAGTTTCTACTTCCGCGACGAATCAGCCAATATCGCCTAGCCAACTCCATTAGCGTCCCGGCTCGACGCATCAATGAAATCGTGCGCGGGATGCGATCGATTACTGCGGATACCGCTCTTCGCTTATCCAGGTATTTTGGAACTTCGGAACGCTTTTGGCTGAATCTGCAAATGCGTTACGACTTGGAGATCGAAAAGGACCGCCTCGGCGACCGACTCGATCGCGAAGTGACTGTGTTCGACGCTGCCCACAGCCGCCCTTCGAAATAGCACAGAGGGTGACGTCAACGATATCGGGTCCGCGATCCGTCGAACATCTCCCCGATTACGACAGCTTGCGGATTACCTTCTCGAGTGCCTCGACAAATCGATGCACTTCCTCCTCCGTGTTGTAGAGGTAAAACGACGCGCGGCAGCTGTTGGCGAGCCCCAGCCGTTCGTGCAGCGGCATCGCACAGTGATGCCCCGCCCGGATCGCCACACCTTGCCGATCGATGAAGATTGCGATGTCTTGCGGACTTATCCCTTGCACCGCAAAGCTGACAATCCCGGCGCGCTGCTCGAGTCCCGGTCCCAACACGCGCACATCCCGCAAGGCGGAAAGCCTCTCCAAACAGAGCTTCGTCAACCGCCGCTCATGCCGCGCGATCGCCGCCAGACCGACCCGCTCGAGATACTCGATCGCAGCCCGCGTGGCGATCGCGGAGACGATCGGCGGCGTCCCCGCTTCGAATTTTGCGGGCAACTCCCCGACGACGTATCCCGCTTGGGTGACTTGGCTGATCATGCTGCCACCCCCCAAAAACGGCGGCATGTTCTGGAGCAATTCCGCCCGCCCCCACAACACGCCAAACCCAGAGGGGCCCAACATCTTGTGGCCGCTGAAACAGACAAAGTCCGCACCCCATGCCCGAACGTCCGTGACGGCGTGCGGGACATGTTGCGCGGCATCCACCAGCACCACGGCCCCCACGTCACGGGCTGCGGCGACGATATCGCTGACCGGATTGATCGTCCCCAGCACATTCGAAATTGCGGTCACGGCGACCAACCGGGTCCGCGAGTGCAGCTTGCGGCGCAGGTCGGCCAGGTCCAGCGTCCCATCGTCGTGGATGTCCACGAAACGGACCGAGGCCCCCTTTCGCTCGGCCAATTGCTGCCAGGGGACGATGTTCGAATGATGTTCCATGACCGTCGTCAGGATCTCGTCTCCCGGACCGACATGGACATCGCCCCAGGCGCGGGCCACCGTATTGATCGCCAAGGTTGTTCCCGACGAGAAAACGACCTCCTGCTCGCTGGCCGCACCGATGAATCGCGCAATCGCCTGGCGGGCCAATTCGTAGTTCGACGTGCTCCGCTCGCTGAGGGCGTGCAACCCGCGATGCACGTTGGCGTAATTGTGCTCGTAGGCGTCGACGATCGCGTCGACCACCACCCGCGGATGTTGAGTCGAAGCGGCGTTGTCCAAGTAGACCAGCGGCCGGCCCGGCGCGATCTCCTGATGCAAGATCGGAAAGTCGCCGCGGAGGGGGACGGGATCGAGTTCGTTCGTGCGCGATGGAGAGAGCTCGGGTTGCATGATGTTTCTTCCGACCGACGCCTCAGGAATCGAGGGCCGCCGCTACCAACTGGTCGGCCGACGACGTGGAACGCTGATACCAATCGACTCCCGATAACGAAGCCAACGCCAGGTGCAGAGCCTGTGTGCCCAGATGCCCTTTGCCTTGAGCCTCCAAGGCAACGTACAGCTGATGCGCCAGTGCCAGCCCGGGTAACGCCAACTGCATGCGGTTCGCCTCGTCCAAGGCGATCCCCATGTCCTTCACGAAATGTTGTACGAAAAACCCAGGATCAAAGTCGTTGTTCATGATCCGCGGCGCCAGGTTGGCTAGAGACCAGCTCCCGGCGGCTCCGACGCTGACCGACTTCAAGACGGTGTTCAGATCCAGCCCCGCGCGGTAGGCGTAGAGCAACGCTTCGCAGACGCCGATCATGTTGGTGGCGATCAGCGTCTGGTTGACCATCTTGGTGTGCTGGCCGGACCCTGCCGGTCCCTGATGGACGATCGTCTTTCCCAGGACCTGCCAGAGCGGCTGGAGTAACTCGAATATCGAGCCGTCCCCGCCGACCATAATCGAAAGCGTTGCGTTCCGAGCCCCGATATCCCCGCCGGAGACCGGTGCGTCCAATGCGTGCACGCCGCGTCGCTGCGCCGCCTGATAGATCTCCACCGCCAGCGCCGGCTGGCTTGTGGTCATGTCGATGAAAATCTGCCCCGGCCGACTGTGCGAGAGAAATCCGTGCGGCCCCAACACGATCTGCTGGACGTCGCGGGGAAAACCGACGATCGAAAAGATCACGTCGCTGGCTTCGGCGACCGCCCGCGGCGAATCCGCCCACGCTGCCCCGGCGTCCAATAACGACTCAGCCTTATCTCGAGTCCTCGAAAACACCGTCGTCCGATACCCGGCCCGCAAGATATGACCGCACATGGCGCGGCCCATCACGCCAGCTCCAATCCAACCAATCCGCGTCGTCTTGGAGTCAATCGGCGTCATCGTTCTTAGGGCAAAGGTCCGTTCATTAGGAATTCCCTATTGTACCAAAGAATCCGCGGTCGTTCGGTTCTGAGAGTCGCGGTCCCCGCAGCCCAATCGCCGCCAGCCCCAATAAACAACTCAACACAGAGAACAATTGGAGATTGCTGAGCAAGGCGATCCCCAGCAGAATGGCGATCGCCGTCCAAGAGGCCGCCCGCCGCGGCAAGATCAAGACGGCGACCGCCCCCAACGATTCGGTCACGATCACGAATCGCGAATACCACACGGCGAGTTCCCGCAACTGGTCCGGCGCGAACCAGACCCGCAGCAAGTTAAACGTCCAATAGTCACGGTCGACGAAATAAATGTCGTAAAACACCGCACCGCTCCAGTAACCCGGCGTCAGTTTCCCAACCGCTCCCCCCAGCAAGATCACCGCCAGAATCGCCTGAGCCAAAAAGGCGGACTTGTCGTACAAAACGTCAGGCGGGTCGCGATCCATCCGCCGCACATACCACCAACACCAGCCGGCACTCCAAAACGCCGTGCAAAACGTGACGTCGTTGAAGCTCCCCTGGTGCAGACAAAGGACGGCTAGCGCCGCGCACAGTCCCGAAGTCTGCCACCGCAGCAACCGCAGGTCGCGGCCCAATATCCCCCACAGAGCGCCGGCACACGCCAATCCGTACGCCAAAGCCAACACCAGCTCGGAGCGAAAGAACGGAGGAAAGAACGGATCCTGAATCGGCACGTTTTGGTAAACCACCAGCAACCAGCGATACGTCTTCAACTTCCAGATCAGCGTCAAGAACAACGCGAAGGAGACGATTCGCAGACTGACCAATGCTCGATCGAAGTCGCCTGCCGGCGCGAAACCTCTTGAACCCATTTCTATCCCCTCTTCCCCGTGAGGTCGTGTGGTTTGCTTATGTGAGAATTCCCGAGTTACCTTCACTCTCCCCCGTCTTCGGGGGAGAGTCGCACGCATGGATGCGGGCGGAGAGGGTAGGGTGAGGGGGCCGCCGTATTCGCCACGATCCAACTCATTCCTCACGAGCCTCCTGCAACGCAATCACATGCCCCCCTCCCTCTTGCCGAGGAGTCGCTCGCCAATGTGTTTCCAAGCGATGGCCTCGGTACGAGGACTCCAAATGAAAGGCCACCGGCTGCCCGAAACGCAGAAAGTCGAATCGCCCGTCGCCGAATGTCACCAGGCGAAACGGGAAATGGTTCAGGTAGCGAGGGGCAGCGAACCGCCGCTCCCCGTTCAACGTTCCGTCGCCAGTCGGCTCGGTCAGAATAACTTGCGCCCGATTCTCCGCGTTGTACATCGCGGGGATCGGCTGCTGAACCGCCCATTGCCAAAAGGTGGGTGTCTGCATCTGAAACCGCCGCAACGTCGCCCTCTGCACCGTCGATGAGAATGGCAACAGCAGCAACCAAGCGGCGATCGCGGCCAGCGGTATCAGCATTACCCAGACCGTGCGATCGCACGTTTGGCGGACTTGGCGCAGGAACTGCAACAGGCGCATGCGGACCTCGAAAACTTGGTGCGAAAGTATAGAACTCGCTCGGCTCGCCCCCCGGGATTCCACTCGGAAAATCGCTGGAGAATTCCCTCCGACAATTACGTTCCGCACAATCGTGTTAACATGTCGGGATTGGACGACGCATCCCTCAGAAACCCTTCGGTAGGACAGAGATGAAGGCAATTCGAACTTCAAGGGGTCGGATGTTCGTCGCGTGTGAATGGGGGAGCCTATTCCTCTTTAGCTGTGCAGCCCTGGCACAGTCCCAACAGGTGGAGGTCCAGGGGACGGTCCGATCCAGCACAGGAGCTGCCGTCGTCGATGCCCTGGTCGTCCCGATCCGGGACTCCGATGCGCGGCCGCTGTTAGCTCCGATGGGTCAACCGATCGAGAGTCCTCAACAGTTGTGGGAAGCCGCCCAGGCCCAGCCGGCCAGCCCCGACACACCGCGGCTCCTGTACGCCTACACCGATCGCGAGGGTCGTTTCTCCTTCCGGTTGCCGACGGGAAAGTACCGTTTCATCGCCGCGAGCACTCCCGGATCGGAGGCCCCGCCCATTCCCTTGGCCATCGCCAGTGTTCCGCTCGAACTGCACGGGGTCAGCGACACCATCGACCTCCGCAAACGGGACATGGCGGACGTCGACTTGCGGCCGTTAGGCAATTGCGAATTGCAGATTGAGACCGGGATCGCCAACGACGACGCGTATTTGTTTTTGAGCCAAAAGCCGTTGGCCGCCGATCCGATTCTGGGGTTCGCCTGTTGGGATGCCCGCTACATGCAAGGTTTGCTTGCGGTAGTCCGCTTGGACAACGGCCAATGTCGAATCCGAGGCCTCCCCGCCGGAGTAGTACACGCCGCCGTTTTCGCCAATGACAACAACCCCGGGTTTGGCGGGATGGAGATTCGCTTGGGCGAAGCCGCCGTCCGCCAGCGCATTCCGATCGTGGCCAGCTGGTCCAACGGCCACAAAGAGCCGCCGGAGAAACTCGCGCCGCTGGTCGATCGGTTTGAACGCGAGCCAGCCGCGCGACAGGCCGTCGAAGCCCATTGGGAGAAATGTATGGCCGCGGCCGACCAGGGCAACGAACCGCAAAATCCACTGGCGATGTTTGCGACGCTGCAGCAGCATCTATCCGATTCGATCGAACTTCCCGGCGGGGAGACGCTCAACTTCGCCGACGCCGCCGCCGCGCTCGCCTATCTCCGCCTGCGGAAGGGGGCTGGGTAAAGGGCTACCGCGTTGGCGGATAGGCACGGATCAAAATGTTATGATCTAGGCCTCAAGCGAGCAGACTATTGTAGGTTGGAGGCTTCCAAATGCACATGAAACAACAACATCCGTTCGTGTGGTTTTTCCTAGTGGCGTGGTTGTCGCTCGTGGGACGAGGCGTGGCTCAGGACGATGTCGCGGATGTCGCCGCGGAGGATCTGCGGATCGATGACGACCAGAACAAGCGGTACTTCCTGATCGGCGCCGGCGAAAAAATCAAACCGCCGGCCAAGGGATTTGGACTGGTGATCGTCCTGCCCGGCGGCGATGGGAGCGCGGAATTCCATCCGTTCGTGAAGCGCATCTACAAGCACGGCCTTCCCAAAGGCTATGTCGTGGCACAGCCCGTGGCCGTCAAGTGGACCGCGTCACAAGAAATCGTCTGGCCGACGGACAAGAGCCGCGTCGAGGGGATGGCGTTCACGACGGAAGAATTCGTCGCGGCCGTGATCGACGATGTGGGACAGCGCGTCAAGCTGAATCCGGCTCGGATCTTTACCCTGACCTGGTCGTCGAGCGGTCCGGCGGCGTACGCCATCTCGCTGTCCGACAAGAAAGTCACGGGGTCGTTTATCGGGATGTCGGTGTTCAAACCCGACCAGTTGCCGCCGCTGGAACAAGCGGCTGGGCACGGCTACTTTCTCTACCATTCGCCGGACGATGAAGTCTGTCCGTTTCGAATGGCCGAACAAGCGGTCACCGACTTGAAGCAACACGGCGCGAAGGTGAAGCTGACGACGTACGATGGAGGACACGGCTGGCGCGGCGGGTTGTACGAACACCTTCGCGATGGATTCAAATGGCTCGAAAAGAACTCGGCGAAACCTGACCAAAACTCCAAATGATCGGGGCGCTGGGCAAAAAAATTCCCCGAAGCGCGGCGTTTTACAACCGCACGGCGAGCCCTTGGCGCACGATCACCGCAGAGCCGTCTGCCACGAACGCGGTGCTGGGCGAGTCCGACAACGCTGCCTGGAATTGCGGTCCGTAGAGTTCGGCCACATCGCACGTCAACCCGTACTCCGTCGCGCGCCAGACTCGCCAGCGCGGGTGTTCGACCTGATATTCCATCGTCTCGCCGCTCGGTAGCCGCGAATACCCCCAGTAGTGCTCGGTGATAAACGCCTCTTCGCTAGGGTGCCCGGGGATCTGCGGAATTCCGGTGAACCGCGCGACCAAGCCTTCCCAAACCCCTTGCCGCTTCCATTCGTAGCGGAGCGACCAGGGCCCGACGCCCGTTGCCGCCGTCACGGCGTGCCGCATCGGCAAGGCCTGGTACCGTTCGCCGTACATCCGCCGCGCGACCCAAGCGATCGCTCGCCGCGGAACCAGTTCTTTCACGAACACCACGCCACGTCGCCACGCACCGTCGACAAATCGCCGGACGTAGAAACGCAAATTGACTTCGGGGAAATTCCGGTGCCCGGGAATCGGGATCCCCCAAACGCGGGTCGACAGGAACTGGAATCCCACGACGCTGACGAACGTCTTGCCGTTCCACGCGTCCAATTCGCAGCCCCGCGGCACATACGGCGCCAACACCTCCGGCGCGATCTCGTAGTTGAGCATCACCAGGTTCCGCCACTGCGCGGTGAGAAAGATGGGACGAGTCGAGCCGGTTGTATTCATCTCCCACAGCTTTCCTTCGCGACGCGTGCACCAGAGTGGCGCGACGCTCCGCGTCGCGCGCAGCAACCGGCTTTCCGGCAATTCTCAACGATTCGCGGCGGCTCAAAAGCTGGCCCGCACCGAATATCTCTTGCGCTGCCGACGACGACGCGGAGCGTCGTCCCACTCTACCGAAACCATTCGCGAAAGATAACTGCTGCGACCGACTATGGTTCCTTCTTGCAGGTGTTTTCGACATGGTCGGAAAAGAAAAGGAACGTAGATCAATATTCGCACTGGAACAGGCCTGCGCCAACAATCAGTTGCGTCCCTTTCTGCCGCGTCCCCTTCTGCCCAACAGTTTCTTCCGATGCCTCGGGGTTCATCCCCGAGGAGAATTCACGCTCAACCTACACGCCAGGCCCTTCCTAAATCCCATCGCTCCATCGTGATGCCTCGGGGTTCATCCCCTTAGGAGAGTTCACGCTCAACCTACGGACGCGGCCCACCCTTCATTTTTCTTCGGCCGTGCCAACTTGGAGCGGCATCCGGAGGCCGAAACGAGTGGTGCGTCGGTACAGCAACGCGTCCGCTCGATCGCTTGCCGACTTGTACCAACCGCAGATCGTCCAGATTCCCGCAGACTGCACAAGACCCGACCAATAGTATACGTGTGTACACTTGTTTGCAACAAAACGCAAGAACGGAGAGTATCGGGGGCCAGCCCACCGCGTTTGAGCACAGGGCGGAGCGTCAACTGATCCGGCGAATTGCCCAACCCACCTGCATCCCGCGGCATTCGCCAACAAAAACTCGGAGCCCCGAGCGAAAAGCGGGAAGAAAATCGACGCAGATCATCCTCGGACTTTCGTTCTCTCTCTGTTTCCTCCGTTTCCTCCTGTTCCAATCTTCTTTTCTTGAACAGGAGAAAAGGGAGGAAACGGAGCAAAAATGTGAAGCTCCCACCGCACTCTGAGACGCTTTCAAAAATTGGACCGACCTTCCCGGAAACGGGAGAGTCGGCCGCTGATGTCAGAGTTGCCATCCGCAGGAAAATGGGGGAATCCCGGAAGGGTTAGCGGATTCTTGGTAGCGCCCTGCGGGGAAAACCCGCAATCCGTCCAGTGCTTCCTTTCCCACCCCCGCCAGAAAATCCTGTAACCCTTCCCGTGCTTCCCCATCACCTGATTAAACATGGGTGGCCCCGATGTCGCCCCGCTGTCCTTGTCACAAGCCGCAAGATCGCGCAAGGGGGAGCTCAAAACACCGGCACACAAACGCCTCCAGTACCAAGGCCCGGAGGGCCGGCACATCCATTGCCGGCAGCGTCAGCCACCGGAGGCGGCGACTCTTATGGCATTGGATCTTTGTTGAACAGCGATTCGGCTTCGCGGCGAACGATCTGGCACATCAGCCAATCGTGCCATTGGTCGCCTCGATCGTTGGTTGCCGTCGCGAGGTAATCGTCGACTAAATTGGAAGCATTGTCCATCGCAACCTGAGCCTTATCACGCTGGTCGAGTTGAATATGGGCCATCGCCTCGAAGAGAAAGTCGAGCGCGACCATCGACGAGATATCGCCGCGTCGTTCACGGCTTCGTCGGCACCAGTCGAGGGTTCCGGCCCAATCGCCGGTCCGATAGGCCGCCATTCCGCGGCCCAATTGAAAGTAATGCAACATATGGTGCTCTTTTTCGACCGCGAACTCTGCCAGGCGAACAAGTTCCTGCAGGTCGGCGCCAGGTGTTTCCGCGAGCAGGCCTGCTTTGGCGGTGCGTTCGACGGCAACCGGATCGTCTGACTCGGCGAACTGTTTCAGCGCTTGGGCACAAACGCGACGGTAGGCGTCGGCATCGCCCGCCTCGAGCGTCGCCACGGCGGCGAACAGAATTTGACCATGATCGCCGGGCGCGAGCTCATACGCTTTCGCGAAGGACGAGGCAGCATCACTCCACATGCCCTTGCGTGCGCAACGATCGCCCAGGACCGAGAAAAGTAGCGGTTCGCCCTGGTTGGCTTCGCGAGCCTCTTTCAAGTCAGCAATTGCCTCTTCGAAACTCGTTCCCGTCGCGAGCTGTGATCGAAACCAGGCTCGTTTGGAGTCGGCCAATTCTGCTTGATACAAGGCGAGAGTGGGGAAGTCGCGCACAAGTGATTCGGCAAGGTCAATACCGCGGCGCGCTAGACGTTTTGCCTCGATCGGATCGCGTTGCTGCACGTAGGGGAGGTATTGTCGGACGATTTCTCCTAGTCCGCTCCGATAATGCGGGGACTGGGGGAATTCGGCAACCAGGCTTTCGCCCAGCGACAGCGCCGTGAGACATTCTGCTTCGGCATCGTCTCCCAGTCCAAGTTTCAGCAAATTCCTAGCCAAAAGATAATGGATCCTGGCAAGATCCGCGCGAAACAACTGATTTCTGGGGGCGGTGCGAAGGAGCATCTCCAGGATTGACTGCGCCTTTTCGAAATTCGCCACCCCGTCGGCCGTTTGGCCACGGGCCACCAGCAGGTCTCCCATGTGAAAATACAAGGCCGCCAAATCGCTGCGGAAAGCAATCTCATCCGGATACTCGCGGGAAAGGGAATCCCAAACATCGATCGAACGCGCGAGCGTTCGAAATGCGGCGTCGGGGTCGCGCGGCATTTCGGTGGACCCCTGCGTCGGTCGAAAACCCTTCCAGAAACCGGCCACACTTCGCAGTTGATCGCTGGCTTCGGGGAACTCGCTGCGCAGGCGATCGATTACCGCAAGCGCCCGGTCGATCGCAGCCACGGCGTCGTCGTTGCGATCCACGATGTGGTTAATCTCGGCCACGCGCATGAAGGTCACAGCCAAGTCGGCCAGAATCGTCGGATCGTTGATTCGATCTTCTGCGGTGCTCGAATAGAACAGCAAGGCCGCTTCGAGCAGTTTCTTTCGTAGTGGTTGCAGACCCGGCACGTCCAACAGCGTGCTTTCACTGATCAGCGTGAAATATTCGTCCACCGCGGCCTTGGCCTTGTGAAGATTCGCCTCCGCCTCAGCGCGTTGCTCTTCTGCTTCTTTCCGCGCCGCGTCCGCGATCTGTTGCTGGTCCTCAGCTCGTTGCCGCTGCCTGGCTTCATCGGCGCGCGAGGCAATGGCCACTCGCTCTGCATTGGTGGCGCGGACCGCTTGCCAAGTGCTGGTGACGATACCTAGCACCAAGGCAACCGAAACGAGCAGCGCGGTGATCAAGGCCACGCGATTGCGCCGCGCAAACTTGCGAAAGCGATACCAACTCGACGGGGGGCAGGCGACAACGGGATCGTTTTGCAGATAACGCTGCAGGTCTTCGGCGAAATTGCCCGGCGTGCCATATCGCCGGTTGCGGTCCTTCTCCAACGCTTTCATCACGATCCAATCGAGGTCTCCGGACAACAGCCGCGACAATTGCTTGACGTCCGTACCGCGGTTGCCGGCGAATACCGTCGCCGAATCGCCCATCGAAGACATCCGTGTGCTCGGCCGAGGCGCCGCTTCGTCGCGGATCATCCGCTGCATCTCCGCGTAACCGGCCTTTCGAAGTTGTTGTACATCCAGCGGCGTCGTTCCCGTCAGCAGTTCATACAGCAAGACGCCAAGCGAAAAAATGTCGCTCCGCGTGTCGATGTCCAACCCGCTCATCTCCGCTTGCTCCGGGCTCATATACGCTGGTGTGCCGATCATTTGCCCGAAGGCTGTGAAAAGAGTCCTTTCCGTCAGCCTTTGGGCAGTCGCCTTGGCCACGCCGAAGTCAATCACTTTGACCACCGGTGCGCCGTCGTGCAGCGTGACCATCACGTTGGACGGTTTAATGTCCCGGTGGATGATCCCCTTGTGATGGGCGTGCTGGATGGCGTGGCACACGTCGATGAACAGCTTCAGCCGCGCTTCGGCGGCCATATGGTTCTTGTCGCAAAACTCCGTGATCGGGATCCCTTTGACCAGTTCCATTACGAAGTACGGACGGCCGCTTTCGGTGGCCCCGGCATCGAGCACCTTGGCGATGTTGGGGTGGTCCATGATCGCCAGCGCCTGTCGTTCGCTTTCAAACCGCGCGATCACTTGCCGCGTGTCCATCCCCGGCTTGATGATCTTCAGCGCCACAGTGCGGCGCACTGGGTGCTGCTGTTCGGCCATGAAGACCACGCCAAATCCTCCTTCGCCGATCTGCTGCAAGAGTTTGTACGGACCGATCTGAGTTCCGGCGTTTTCGAGGGCGGGTTGGTCGCGAGTGGCATGCAGTTCCGGCGCGGGATCGTCAAGAAAGCTTCCGACTTTCGATTGTGCTGCCAAAAGCCGCTCGACGCGCCTCCTTAATTCAGCGTCGCCACTGCATACCCGGTCAAGGTACTCTGACCTAGCCGCGTGGTTCGGCATCTCCACGGCCGCCAAGAAAATCGAGTCAATGCTGGGCCGATTCGGTTTCATTTTGCGTGTTCCTAAGAATCCCTGTGGAAGACAGTGCGAGATTCTGACGCAAATGCCTCAGCGGTAACGATTTTTTTTAGGCAATCTCGGAGTCACTCATTTCGCAGTGCAGGAATGCCTTGGCGTAAGCCCAATAACGATCAGCAGTTGCACGCGAAATCCCAAGTGCCTCGGCGGCTTCCTGGTGGGACATTCCCCCGAAATATCGCAGCGTTACTAGCCGCGCTTTCTCCGGTGACTCTGCCCTCAACTTGTTCAAGGCAGTTTCTAACGAAATAAGCTGTTCCGCACGCTCATCGGTGAATATACAGGGATCTTCGAGATCAACTCGTCGCAGATCGCCACCGTGCTTTGGGCGCTTTTTTTTCCGCGCGAGGTCGACGAGTATTCTTTGGATTGCCTCGGCGGCCGCAGCAAAGAAATGACCCCGATTATTCCATTCTTGAGCCCGATCGTTGTCCACCAATCGCAAATAGGCTTCGTGCACGAGAGCCGTCGCCTGAAGCGTCTGCCCGGGTTTCTCTTGCGCGAGCTTGGCGGCCGCCAGCTTCCGCAACTCTTCATACACCAATGGCAACAACTGGTCGGCCGCACGTGGATCACCCGATTCGATCTGCAGAAGAACCCGGGTGATATCGATCATAAGAAAAAGTGGAGATGAAAGGGATCGAACCCGTAACATCGGCAGTGCGAATGCGCCGCTCTCCCAATTGAGCTACATCCCCGTTGCCGGCGCGCTTGTGCATCCGTCACCGCGCGTCGGAGGTACCGAAACCGCAGGCTACCGCCTTGCGGCTGATTCTGGTTGCTTGCGACGCCGATGCGATTACCCGCGGCGTTCGTGAGATTTTAGAAGCGCGGCACGGCATTGTCCATTGCCGATGAGCAGGTGATCTCCATTCGCATGCGTGGCACGCTCCATGGCAACCTCGCAATGGCTTGGGCAATAAAATGCCAGTGGCCATGACAAATGACTGAAGCCAATGACTGGAATGACTGGGGCGGAATGACGGGAATGACGGGCCACCCACACTTGCCGTCTAATTGCCGTTTACCTTGTGGACAAGGAAAAAGCACGCAAGGCGTCGGAACAAGCCGGTTCGTTGGTGGGAACCGTGCAGATCATCTCGGAAATGCTCCGAACCGTCCCAACTTAACACCGACCGCCGTATTCAGCTCAGGGGCGGTACGACGAACGTGTGGTCGAGAGTCTGTTTCTGAAAGCCGACAACTTCCGGAAAACGAAGGCCGATCAGAATCTGGACGTCGAAGATTTCTTCGATCGCTGTCTGAAACTCGAGCAGGCCGGTCACGGCGCCGCTGCGCAAGTCCACGACGGCGACACCGCATTGCAACTGATCGCGGCGATCGGCGATCGGCACGCCGTCCATCGCCGAGGTCGCGCGGATTTTCGACAAGCCGACAAACGCGTACGGGCCAGCCAAGGCCCACCCGCGAGTGAAACCGGGCAAGCGCACCACGGTTTCGCTATGACCCGACGACGGTTCGACCAGTAGCACGCTGCCAGTCCCTGACTCCAGCACCCACAGCCGACCATCGTGCCAACGCGGCGAGTGGGGCATCGA
>JBGSLW010000199.1:0-1927 GCA_041740495.1 Pirellulaceae bacterium | reverse complement strand
CGGCGCCCGCGGCGCCGGGGAGCCGCCCCGGAAGTTGTCCGCGGGCCACCAACGTCACCAAAATCACCGCCAGCGATGCCATGCCAACCACGGGCATCGCCAGAACGTCCAGGAGGGGAAGGAAGGCGATCAGTACCAGCGCGATTGCCGCCAGGGACCCCAGAAGCCCCGCCCGCGGCAAACGCCGCCGCGCCCAATCCGACGCGAACGCCAGGCCCAGTTTCATTACCCCAGTCCAGAGGATCGCACAGATCCCGATTTGCCAGGCCAACGTGGCAGCTGCAGTTTCGTCGAGCCCCTGTTCCTTGCCACGCACAAACGCCGGTCCCAGCACGAACAGGACCATCCCGATGGTGCTGGGTGTGTCGAGTCCGAGCGGCATGGCAGTCACCGCGCGCCCCATGCGTTTAGCGAGCGGAAACGCTAGCAGAAAATAGAGAAGATCCCCCACCAGCACGCCGACCGCTGTGCCGGGAATCATGTAACGCAATGCAAATTCTGCCGGAAAGCCGAACACCTCGTGGAGCATGCTGACCGTCAGCACCATGCCGGCAATGTTATCCAAAGTCAGGCCGAAAAAGGCGTTTATGTCACCTGGGGCACCCCAGCGATATCTGCTAGCCATTAGTTCGCGCTCGTTTGGCATCGTGTTTGCAACATAGTGAGCCGGCCTCGCGAGTTTAAAAGTGAAAAAATCGCCTGTCAAATGACCAACCGTGTCCGGCGGCTCGCGAAGATAGAAATATCGCCGGCGCTTCAGGCGGACGCGGTTACAGGAAGTTGAAGTTACAGGAAGCTCAAAATTCAAGGAGGACGCACGACTGCGAGACGATAGCACGCTCCCCTCAATTTCTTTGTATTTCCGGGGATCGCGCGAACCGTATCGTTCTTTGCCGCGTAATAACGATGAAAGCCATGCCATCAACTTGCCCAACTCCATCGTCGTCGACAATTCCCGCCGTGGGGGGATCGTCGAGTTTGCGCCCGCCAGAACTGACCGGTGGGGTGCTGACCGATGAGGCGCTGCTGGAACGCTATTGCCAGACGGGAGATCGGGCGTTGTTCGCCGAACTGGTCTACCGGTATGAGCACGAGCTGTTCGGGTTCCTCACCCGGTATCTCGGCGATCGCCAAATGGCGGAAGATGTGTTTCAAGCGACCTTTTTGCAAGTGCACTTGAAATGCGATGCGTTCGAGTCGGACCGCAAGTTCCGGCCGTGGCTGTACACGATCGCGACACGCAAAGCGATCGATCTTCGCCGCCGCACCAAACGGCACAGGATGGCCAGTTTGGACGGGACGTCGAAGCAATCGACTGATGACGTCAGTCAGTTGGTTGAAAGCTTGGAGAGCAACGAACGATCTCCCGTGGAAGCGATTCTGGGTGCGGAGCGCGTGGCGATGATCCGCCAGACGCTCGATCAACTCCCCGATTCGATGAACACGATACTTCACTTGATCTACTATCAGGGATTGAAGTACCGCGAGGCGGCCGAAGTGCTGAACGTGCCGGTCGGCACGATCAAGAGCCGCCTGCATTCCGCGATCAATCGTCTCTCCGAAGTCTGGGAGAACTTGGATCAGGTAGAATCACCGTGAACATGCCCTCGCGTGAAGAACTGTTGGGCTACTTGTTGGGTGCATTGGACGCACACGAACAAGAGCTCGTCGAATACCACTTGCAACAATTTCCTGAACTCGAAGCGGAACTCCACGAACTCAAGACCTGTATGGAGCCGCTGAGCGCCTTGGTCGGGGACGACGAGTTCGCCGGGCCGAGTGCCGCGCCGGGACTCGCCCGCCGCACCATCGAACATGTGGCGCGGGTGGCCCGCGATCCCAGTTACCGCGTCGAGTTCTCTGCGGATCGAGCGGGGCCGCCGCTCACATCTCCGCCGCTCACATCTCCGCCGCTCACAACCCCGCC
>JBGSLW010000198.1:0-1739 GCA_041740495.1 Pirellulaceae bacterium | reverse complement strand
AAGGAGAACAAGGATGCGTCGGAAGAGGGAAGCGGTGTTGTCTTTCGAGTCGTGCGATGACGGGTTGCCGCGGGTTGTTCGGGAGTATCGTGCCCGATATCGGGCGATTAGTCAAGTGCTCGACGACAACGACGAAATCCTCACGGCCGTGCATCGAGACCTCCAGTCGCTCTCCGAGGGCGACTCCAGCGGACGCGAGGGCGACTACACCTCCGAGAACATCCTGCGGGCACTGGTGGTGCAGCACATCGAGGGACTCCCCTTCCGTGAGACGGTGATCCGCATTGGCGGCGAGTCGTTCCTCCAGGACTTCCTTCGGATGCGCAAGAAACCCGTGATGGACTTCACGTTTCTGGACAAGTGCTTCCTGGCGATCCGGCCGCAGACGTGGCGGCGGGTCAACGAGTTGCTTGGCCGCCATGCGGTCGCCCAGGAGGCGATCACCACCAACGTGATTCGCACGGACACGACAGTTGTGGAATCGAACATCCACTATCCCACGGATGCGTCGTTGTTGTGGGACACCTGGCGCGTGGCGTCGCGTCTGTTGAGCCGGGCGCGAGAAATCGCGCCGAATAGTGTGCCGCACCGCTTCCACGACCGGAAGATCAAGCGATTGTATCTGTACGTGACCCGCTACATGCCCAGCAAGAGCGCGGCGCGTCAGCGAAAAGTCCGAGATGCCTTTCGCACGCTGATCGAGCGGACGGCGTGGATTGTGGCCATTGCCGGGGATTTCTGTGCCCAGGCCGCGTCGCGCGGCGGTGAAGCCCTGGCGGCGTTGGCCGCGGAATTGCAGGCCCACCTGCCCTCGATGGAAACCATCGTCGCCACCGCGCAACGCGCCCGGATCGACGGCGAAACAGTTCCTGCGTCGCAGCGGGTGTTCAGCCTCTTCGAGCCGCACACGGAATTGATTAAGCGCGGACGGCGGGAAAAGCCGGTCGAGTTCGGCCACAAAGTGCTTCTGTGCGAATCGGCCGAGAAGTTCATCACCGACTACGAGGTCTACGCGAAGCAACGGCCCGACTGCGAGTTGACCGAGTCGGTGATTGACCGCCACGAGAAACTCTTCGGTGCGCGGCCCGAGGTCGTCGCCGCCGACAAGGGGTTCTGCCCGGCCGACGAGAAGTTCCAGGAATTGGCCGAGCGCGTGGACACGCTGGCCATTCCTCGGCGGATGCGCGATTTCGTCGACAAGATGTTGGCGCACTGGCAGGCCTTCCGCGCGGGCATCGAAGGCACTATTTCCGGTCTGAAACGCGCATTTCGGCTGGTTCGCTGTTACTTTCGCGGTTTTAGGAGTTTCGAGGCGGCAGTGGGCCTGGGCGTCTTCTGCCACAACCTGATCGTGCTGGCCGATCACGCATCCGGCTAACGACAGCAAGCAAGACAATCCGACATCGGAACACGAAAGACGAGGGACACTACGCGCCGATCGACGCCACACGCAATCCGCCGCTCGCCCTACACCGCGTGCCTCGCCCAACTTGACGCACCAAATTCCACCGCCCCGCTAACCACACGGCACCCAAGCCGATCAAAGTCACAAACAGTGCTTTCCACAACGCAAACCAAGTAGAACGCGGCGTTCTTGGGATCGCCGAGCTGGGAAGCAAGAGTGCCAACACATTCGTCCCACAGCGCCGTCTCCGGACGTAGCCGTCCATTCTCTGAAACTGGCGCTGCCTGATTTTGGCAAATGGATTATGAAGGAGGCATGGACGTTGAGCAATTCA
>JBGSLW010000197.1:0-3797 GCA_041740495.1 Pirellulaceae bacterium | reverse complement strand
CCGGCGATCGCGACAGCGAACCAGCCGCGGCAGGCCATCCCGTCACGCGTTCGAAAGGTGGGTTTCATGTTGTTGCGACAGGCGTGTCGGCCTGCCATCCTTTTTTAGCGACGTCGCCCGAACCACCATGCCAAAAACTGTTCCAACCCCAGCACGATCGCCAACCCGATCAGGATCTGCGGCCAGATTTCGTTGTGCCCTCCGGTGATGACTTGGGATTCCAGGGCATCCAACGAAACCACCTTGGCGATCGGTCCAAAAAAGTCGGAACCGACCGACGCCAGATCGAGCCGTTTCAGGTTGCTCTCGCTGGGGTCCAGGTTGACCGCGAACGCAATGCGTTGCTCGCTGCCGGCTGGCCGCCGCATCCGCAGTTGGTACAAACCGCGGCGTGGCAAATTCTCAAACTGCACCTGGTACATCACACTCTGGGCGCTCGCCTGGCTGGCGTCGACCGGGGCGGCCGTTCCTTCCCGTGATTCACCCGCCGGATCAACCAACGTGACTTGCGTTTCAAAGCGGGATAGATCGACCGGGTAGGTCCAGGTTTCTCCCACCTGGGTGGCGGCGCGATTCCGATCCCGCCGAGCCAAGTCGTGCACCAGATCAAAAAACACTGGAGCATACGAAGGATGCGGAGGCCAATCGGTCCAATCCAAGTCCGCGGGAAAGGACCAGGCCACAACCCGCCCGGCACCGAAATTCCGTTCGGCCATCGCAATCGAACCCGCCGGGTCGCTCAGCCGCAAAGGAATCTGGTCCGGCTGCCGCCCCGCCTCTTCGGCAAGCGCGGTCGACCACCACCGATAAATTTTGAGACTGGCGAAGACGTTGTCCAGCGCGGTCGCCACCGCCAAGGCGGGATGCCCCCCCGGTTGGACGCTGAACCCGACGTAATTCTGTCGATCGTTGTCCCCTTGTTCGGCGACCAAGGCGAACGGCGATAGCCCCTGGCCCTCCCGGAAAAATGTCTGATTGAACCCTGCGGCGCGGACCTGCCCGCCCGGCATCAACACCAGGCCGCCGCCGTCCCGAACCCACTGCTCCAGAGATTGCCGCCGGTCGTTGGACAGTTCCCCCACGTTGCACAGGAAAATCACCTCGTAGCGGGAGAGCGAGACCGATTCGAATTCGGTGTGCGTGACCGTGTCCGCCAGGAGGCCGGTGCCTTGCACGTCGATCGCCGCGAGAAAATGGGTTTCGCTCCGCTCCGGCAAGAGATTGGGCTCGCCGTCGACCAGCAGCACGGGGATCCCGGCTCGGACGCGGGCGGCAAAATCGTATTGGCTGTCGACCGGCAAGAGATCGATCGGGCGGGCCTCCGGAATCAATTCGGCGCGGACGCGATGGTTGGCCAGGTTGTACTCCAATTGATCTTGCAGGTCCTGATCGGCGGCGGCCGGCGGCGGACTAAACCGGTAAGGAAACGTCAGTTCCACCGACTTGCCAGGGTCGATTTGAGCGATTGTCTCGGTTTGCGGCGGATCATCATCGACTTGCAACCGCACCCCGACATCCTTGACTTGCGAAGCCCCGCCGTTGCTGACCCGGACGGTGAAACGCACCAGCGTGTCGGCGACCAGCAGATCCTGCGTCTCGATCGACGTGATTGCCAGATTCGCGTCGTCCGGATTGGGGTTGTCGATCACAAAGCAGCCCGCCACGCTCTCCGCCTCGGCGATCCGCTTGACCGCCGCGGCCGGCGTTTGCTCCGCACTCCCCGGTTGCCAGTCGCGGGCCCGCAGGTCGGTGAACAAGTAGATGATTCGATTCACGTCTTCCCGCTGGCTGGCGACGTACTCTTCCAACTGGCTGAGTGAGGCCAGCAGGTTGGCGCTGCGGTCCGAGCAGCGGAGGTCGTCGAGCGTCAGCATCAGCTCGCTGACCGTCTCGGCTTGCAGGGGCTTGTTGGAGACGATCGGCCGCTCGGGCTGGCTGGTAAGATAGAGCGTCAGCGTCTCTTCCGCGGCGCTCTCGGCGGCTCGAGCCACCAGGCCTTGGATCGCCTGCGTGCATTGGTCGTATAACGTCTGCGTGCCGACCGGGACCTGCTGGCTGAACGAATCGTCCAACAACACCACGAACTCGAACTGCTGGGCCTTGGTGAAGACCTTCGCCAGGCTGGAGGGGATAAAGGGGCGCGCCAACAGCAGGCCGAGCAACAACATCGCCAGGCAGCGCAGCAGCAGCAGGATCAGGTTTTCCAGGCGGACGCGCCGGCGATTCTTCTTGTCCGCGTCGAACAAGAAATCCATCGCCGCCCAGTCGACGATCTTGAAGCGCCGCTTGTTTAGCAGGTGGATGATGATCGGCGAGGCCACGGCCAGTCCGCCCAGCCCCAGCATCCACGGGTTCATCAGCCATGACGCTAAAAAACTCATCGACTCGTTTGAAACCTCAAGAAACTTGGGGGGACTCGGGGGGACTTGGGTGGACAACAGCTGGACGCCGCCGGCGAAATTTCGCTCAGCGCCGCAACAATTGCTTCCGCCGCTTCTGGCGAAAACTCAAATAACTCGTCAGGACCGCATCGAGCGGTTTGGAGGTATCGATCAAAACATGGTCGATGCCCGCGACCGCGCACAGTTTGCGCACTTGCGCCAGGTAACGCTCGACCGCCTGCAAGTACGATTCGCGCAACGCCCGCGGCTCGGTGTGCAACTGGGCCTCGATTTCCAGACCGCGAAACAACGTGTTGTCCTGAAAGGGGAAAGTCAACTCGTCGCGGTGCATCACGTGGAAGACGATCACTTCGTTGTGCCGCAAACGAAATTGGTTGAGCGAACGACCCAATGTGGGTAAGTCGACGAACAAGTCGGAAAACAGCGCCACGATGCCGCGCTGGCGGATCTGGCTGGCCAGCGAGAGAAAAACATCCCCCACATCGGTGGTCCGGTCGGGCTGCGTCCTCTCCAGCTCGTTCAACATCTGTTTGAGATTATTGGGGTGGGTGCTGTTCTTCATCACCTTCTCGATCCGATTGCTGAACAGCACCAAGCCGACCGAATCCTGTTGTTGCTGCAGCAAATACCCCAGGCTGGCGGCGGCGGTGGCGGCGTAATCGAACTTGCTCCATCCGCTCGTCTCCCCGTACCGCATCGACTTGCTGCAATCGACGAGCATCGTGCAGCGGACATTGGTTTCGGCCTCGTATTCCTTGATGTACAGCCGATCGGTCTTCGACCAGACCTTCCAGTCGATATGTTTGATTTCGTCCCCCGGCGCGTATTCGCGGTGCGACGCGAATTCGACGGCAAACCCGTGGTAGGGGCTGCGGTGCTGGCCGGTGATGAACCCTTCGACCACCAACCGGGCGCGGACATCCATTCGCTTGATCCGGTCCAGCGTCTTGGGGTCGAGGTACTTGGTGGGCGATTCGGCGTTCATGCTCGGCCAACCGGCGGGGGGCGGGGGCGGGGGCGGGGGGAGACGAGGTGGTCCGCGCTCAGGCGAACGCGCGGGCCAATTCGGGGGCGACGTCGTCGCCGCGGTTCCGTTCAGGGATGGATTCCAACAACTGGTCGATCACGTGATCGGAGGTGATCCCGGACGACTCCGCGCTGAAGTTGGTGATCACGCGATGTCGCAACACGGGGTGGGCGACCGCGCGAACGTCGTCGGTGGTGGCGTGGGTTCGCCCTTGCAAAACCGCGCGGGCTTTCGCCCCCAGCAGCAAGTATTGCAAGCCGCGCGGCCCGGCCCCCCAACTGATGTTCTCCCGTACGAACTCGGGGGTGTCCGCTTCCAGAACCCGCGTCGCCCGCACCAGCCGCAGCGCGTAGTGGATCACGTGCGGG
>JBGSLW010000196.1:0-58616 GCA_041740495.1 Pirellulaceae bacterium | reverse complement strand
TGCGAAGCGTTATCGTCTGCGTTGCGAGCGGTTTGGGGTTCACTTTCCATTGGTTCTTCCCGATCCACCCCGGTCAGCACATACTCGTCCAGCGCTCGCTCGACGTCGTTTCGCTGCGAGGCATCCACCGGGGTAGCGGGCTTTTCGCCCAGCAACTGCTCCAGCCGTCGTTTCAGGGCGTCGACACCGCTTCGCAACTCGACTTCGGTCACCTCCGATTCGAAATCCAAGGCTGCCAACGCCAGGTCGTGTTTGGCGGACAACGTCCCCAGCATCCGCTCCTCAATCGTGTCCTCGGTGACCAGCAAGTAAACCTGCACCGGTTGTTGCTGGCCCATCCGGTGGGCTCGGCCAATCCGCTGCTCCAGCACCGCTGGATTCCAGGGCAGGTCGACGTTGATCACGGTATTCGCCGCCTGCAGATTCAATCCAGTCGTCCCGGCGTTGCTCATGATGATCGCGCGGCAGTCGGGATCATTCTGGAAACGATGTATCACCTGCTGCCGTTGGCCTACCGGGACTTTTCCATCCAGCCGGACAAAATCCAACTGGGCGCTCGTCAAGATCGGTTCGATCAAGTTCAGCATCGTCGTCCACTCGCTGAACAGGATGATCTTGCGATCCTCTTCCTCGGCCAACTGCTCTAGCAACTCGGCGAGCCGCTCCAGTTTGCTGCTGAAGCCGGGCGGCGCCTTGTCGCAAAGGTAGGTGCTGTTACACGCCATTCGCGCCGCGAGCAAATGTTTCTGAATCTGCAGCAAGTCGATCTCGGTCAAATACCGTTTGGAGGCGATCCGGGCTGCGGTCTTGCAATGTTCCTCGCTCAGCGCTTGCTGCTCTTCGGTGGGGCGGATGCGTACGATCTCGTTGGTCCGCGGCGGCAGCTGTTGCATCACACTGGCTCGCGTTCGCCGTAACAGGATCGGCTTGAGCTTCTCGCGGAGGTTATCGAGATTACGATACCCCTCGACGCGACCCGAACGGTCGTCGACGATTCGGTGTTGGTGGAAGAAGCGGTAGGCCGGCCCCAGGTGGGTCGAGTCCACAAATCCGGCGACCGTGTAGAGTTCCTCCAGTCGATTCTCCAGCGGCGTGCCCGACAGCACCAAGGCAAACCGCGACTTCAGCGACTTGATCACCCGCGAAGTCTTCGATTCCCAGTTTTTGATCCGCTGCCCTTCATCCAGAACGATGAGATCCCAACGCACCGCTCCGATCGTCGCCTCGTCGCGCAGAATCTGCTCGTAGTTACAAATCGTAAAGAACGCGTCGTTTTGGTACTGCGCTGTGCGTTCGCGAGCATTTCCCAGAACGATCTGGCAGTCGCGTTCACAGAACCGGTGGATTTCGCTGCGCCATTGGCTTTTGACTGAGGCTGGGCAAACCACCAGCACGCGTTGAATCCCGATCAGTCGGGCGAGCAGTTCGGCGACGCCGATCCCTTGGATCGTCTTTCCGAGGCCCATGTCGTCCGCCAGAATCGCTCGACCGGCGCCGACCGCGAAGGCGACCCCGTCGAGTTGATACGGCAACAACTCGGCTTGCAGCAAGTCTCTCCGCAGCGGATGGGCCGCCGGGTTGGCTCGAATCGCCGCGGCTTCCCGTTGCAATCGCTCTTGCTGCAACTGCGCCTCGATGTATTCCTCGGCGTCGGGGTAGATGTGCACGGGATATCCCCCCCGCTCCAGGCGGCGGATACGCCGCACGATCTCGCCCACATTCGTCGTCGAGCGGCGTCCGAATTCGCCGACCATCTGCGCCGCTTCGGCAGACATCTCGTCGGGCACATTGAGAATCAGACCTACGTGCGATGTGTAATCGACGCGCAGCGAAAAATTGGTGCGGCGATACGGCTGTTCCAACTCTCGTTTGCGAAACGCCTTTCCGATTTTTCCAAGCGCTTTCAGAATGTGTTTGCAGGTTCCCAGCCGATTCGTGCGGAAATCGGGGCAGGAGCAATACGATTGCCCGGGTTGCAGCCCCCGCAACGCCACGCGATAGGACTTGCCGGAACTGCGGCTGGTCACGCGGTAATCGGTCCACGGCGTGCCGTCATCCACCGCTCGGACAGTCATCCGTTCGGCGTCCGCTCGCTCCTGGCGTTCGGAGATTGCTCGCAGAACGAGCTCTTCTTCGGTCAGATTCTCCAGTGGTTCGCGCGGGTCGGGAGTCGTGCTCAGACCCAAGGCCAGCTTGTTCGCCAGCACCAGCCACAGCGCCGCCGCGACATGTTCACACCTCCCGGCGCACCGTTCGCAGCGCAACTCCAGACCGCTAGGCATCTGGGTTCCCTCGATCAGCGTGACGAGGAACTCCGGTTGACCGCTCACCGTCACTTCGGGAACGCGGACCTGCAACGCGTCGCGGGTCCACGCGACGCCGGTGGCGATATTCAAATCGAACTTCCGCCCTTGCAGCAAGCGGACTTCGCCATCCTCATCCCCCATCAACCGACAGGCGCCCCGGTACGTCAACTGCCCCAACCGATCGCGGATTCCGATCTTGGTTCGTGTCGAGCGTCGGCGGCGCGGCTTTGCTTGGGTTTTGGAGACTCGATCGATTCCCCGAGGGGCGCGCTTCGAATCCGAACCGATTCGGCCTCGCTTCGCGGATCCTGCCGAAGCGTCCCTCCTTGTTCCGCCCGCCGCCGCCCTAAGGGAGTGTTTCTTCCGAACCATCCTCGTCCTCCTGAAGGCCCGCTCCGACAATTTTCGCTCCGATCGTCCGCCGTATTCTAACGGCAATCCACCGTCTTCCCCAGCCTGGGCCTGGGCGCCCTTTCGAGGCATCGCGCGTCGATTTGCCTTGCCCACTTCCAGCGAGATACAATGCCAGGAGCAAGTCACCAAGCCGCCGGTGATCGAACCCCGAGAAATCAACTATGAACGTGTCGCCCAAACCCGACCATCGTTTGACCTACGCGGAATATGCCCTGTTGCCGGACGATGGTAATCAACACGAGATCATCGACGGAGTGCATTTCATGAATCCGGCGCCGTCGACCTACCACCAGACCGTTTCGCGGCGAATTCAATTTGCGTTGTACCAACAAGTCGAATTAACGGGGCTCGGGCAGGTTTTCAATGCCCCCACCGATAGCGAACATGCGGTCGAACAGCTGGTACTGACCCAGGGAATCTACCAACCGCGGAAACACTCGAATCGCTTGGTACTCACCTCCCTGCCGCAAGTCTCCGTCGACCTCGCGACCGTCTGGTAGGCCTTGCCCGTGCATTCGCCTTCCACGGCGCCGAACCTCCGCGTTTTTTTTTGCTCGCTATGCAAACCCAAGTCGAATTCCGCTCGAACAAGTTCCCTCCCTACGATGGGGAAGAGGCGCAGATCAATCCCGGTTTGTGGGGGAAACGGCTGGCCGAATTCTTGGTGGCCAAGCTCGCCGAACGCGGGATCGAGTCGGACGGGATGGGCGCCGAGGATTGGGGTTGGCTGATTTCCCTGCGCAACGACGGCTTTCCACTCGGACTTTGCTGCGGGCATCAGGACGGAGACGACGACCAGTTCATCTGCTTCACCGAGCCCTCCCGACCGCTGGTGAAGAAATGGTTGAAACGAATCGACGCGACCCCGCAGCTCACCCGCCTGACCGGCGCCCTCCGCGAAATCCTGGCCGCCGATCCCGACATTCGGGATGTTGTTTGGTCCGAAGTCGAATAAGGTGTTGCGAAGAGGGTATTCCGGCGCCCAGCAACATCGTTGGGCCAACTGCCGGATCCAGTCCCCTCGTCCGCGCGGCGATGATTTTTTCACCATTGTGTCGAAACATGCGACAACCCGACCTCACTTTTCGGCAGCCGTACGCCGCTTTCCGCCATTTTTTTGCCGATACCCCATGCGGGGCTTTGCCACAGGACTTTCGCGGATGGATCGGTGCGCACTCGCGTTCAGAGCGAACGCGAGTGCATCAAGGGCCTTTACGCCTTGGATCTCATTTCGCCAGGCGGTCGATTTTTTGCTCGAGTTCGCCGAGTTTGCCGAGGATCGCGTCCAGTTTGTCGACCGAGGGCGCTTCCGGATGTTCTACCACCAGAGGCTGGTGATGCAGTAACAGCGGATTCAGGTAGGAGAGGTTGGCACGTTGAACGGGTGTAAACAGCTGAACGACATCCTCTCCCCGCACCTGCAAGGGCGTCCGTTCCTCCATGAGACGCGGCGCGACCTCGATGGTCCGCTTCTTCCCGTTTCGAATCAGCGAAATATCGATCGACGCTCCACCGCTTTTTTGAATCGAGTTCTTCAAGTCGTCCGTCGAGTCGATCGGCTGATCATCGATCGCCACGATAACGTCGAACGGAGTCAAACCAACTTCGGCGGCGGCGGTTCCCTCCGTGACTTCCGTTACCGCGACTCCCGATTCGATTCCGAGCTGAGTCTTGACAAGTTCCGAAATCTCCTCGGTCGACACTCCGAGCAAATACCGCTTGTCGTCCTCCCCCTGCAGCTCGAGCCGCACGACCAGTTCCTGCGGTTCGCCATCCCGATGGATTTCGACTTCCTGCTCGCTGCCCAGATGCTCGGTGAGCGCGATTACGAAATCGTATTGCGTGTCGACAGGTGTGTCATCGACGCGGAGGACCAGATCGCCGTCGCGAAAACCCAGCTGGTATCCGGCGCCCGCGGCGTCGGCTTGAACGATGAACAGGCCTTGGTCGTCCTTGAGTTGCAGCTGGCGGCGTAGGTAGGGGCGTTCGATAAACTCGTAGGCCATCTTCAGTGTTTCGTAGGTCTTGATTTCGGCCTCATTCTGCGCGGCATACTGTCCGTCCGACGACGCGAACGGATAGCCTCGCATCCAGATCCCGAGATTTGAATCACCTCCAGACTGCGAGTAGAGACGCAGCCATTGAGCAGGTGTCGTTTCTTGTTGTTGCGTCAATCGATCCGCCCATGAACCTGTTGCCAGTTCGATCGTAGCGGATTGCTCCCCCGTCTGGCCGGCTGGCGACTCGCTGCCGCTCGCGGAACCATCCGGCTCCTGACCGCTGGCCAGCGGGATCAGCAATGCCGCGAAAAACGCAACCGTCCATCTTTGAAACGTCGTCATCGATCCACTCCTGTTAGGTTCACAAATGCGTATCCAAAAAAATCGATCGTCGAAACGAACTAAGACCTATCCCTCGATCCGGTGGCCCCCGCACCCTGCCCGCTCCCCCAAGGCAGGGGAAAGCGACCTGCGATCGGCGCGGATCCTGGCGGATTCAAAACACCTTTCGACCGACATAGCGGTAGTTGTGCGTGGCGACGGGCATCACCTGGTTTCGCCCGTCCGGGAAATGCAGCGACAAAAATTGGTGAGCGGTGTCGAGCTGCCAGCCGGCCCGCTGAATCTCGTCGACGTAGTCGCGGGGCAATCGGGGCTTGGGCAAATCGGCGATCTGCTGGGCCAGCGTCGGACTTTGGATGATCGGCAGGAATTCAATCTTCGCGTCGTCCCGCGCGACCTCAACCAGGGCGATGATTTTGCTGTCGGCGACACTGAGCTGATGGACCGCGCTGGTGACCTGCAACCAGACATCCCGGTCGCTCTTGTCGATCAGGCGCGCAAGCTTCGGATCGAGCGTCGCGCTGGCGACGGCCGAATCAGCTTGTGCGGGCCGGGGGGAGTTGCCGCGCCAGATGAATCGCAGGCCACCGATCAGGATCAGCAGCAGAACCGCCGCGGTGAGCCAGGGCGCCGCGGTGAGCCAGGGCGATGTAGTGAGCCAGGGCGCCGAAAATGCGACGGCGCGCCGCGTGGGCGAGTGACTCGAGGCGGTCGACTCGCCCGCCAAACAGCCGATGCGTTTTTCGGGATGGACTGGTCTTGATAGCTCTCCGGCGGCCGGATCCGCCAGGCGAGGGCAGACCGACTCGCCCGCCGCGTGGAGCTCGTGCAGAGATCGTCGCAGCAGATCGCGCTCGATAAACGCCATGGCGCAGTCTCGCCAGCGTGCCGGGTGCCGATCGAGCAGCCCGATCAACTCGCTCCGTTCGCGGCTCGATAATTCCCGCTCGACCAGCAAGTCGACCTGGTCTTGCCAACTGCGGGGCGGCGTGTGCGGTACACGGTGTGGCGTATCACTCATGGCAGATCCCAGTTTTCGTTAAGACGCAACAGTTCCGCGCGGAGCGTATTCCGAGCCCGCAGCAGACGCGATTTGACCGCTGTTTCGCTGACGCCCAGGCGCTGAGCGATCTGGCGACACGACCAGTCCTCGATGTACTTGAGCAACAAGATTTCGCAGTCCCCGCGGCAGAGTGCGCCAACCGCCAGTTGCACTAGTTCCCGTTGTTCACTGGCGATCACCAGCGCCTCGGGATCCGGGGTCGCCCGCCGCGTTTCGCGATCAGCCATGGACTGTGTCCTGCGTTGCCGCCGCGCCGTCCGCCTTCGATAAAGCAACGACTGGCGGACCGCCACGCGGTACAGCCACTTGCTGATTCCGCCCGCGTCGACGGGCTGGCAATTTCTCGAAGCCGCTAGCGCCGTCTCCTGGAGCACTTCGTCGACCGCATGGCGATCGCCGATCCGCGCAAAGATGATCGTGCCCAACCAACGGCGGTCGGCGGCGAGTACATCCTGCCACGATTGCGACGAGTCCACTTTGGAATCGGCTCCTGATTTCGACTGGGGTCAGTGTGTCTATTGCCGCGACAGCGCTTTGGTCGCGGACTCTTTGCCGAGAATCCAACCCTCCCCGGCAAACTCGCGGCATGATAAGCCCATTTTTGGCTCCTTCGGTTCGGGTCGGATATTGGGATTCGTGTCGTCAAAGTCGCAAGGAAAACCCAGTGCAATACCCTGCGCAATACCCTGAAAGGGCTCCCGGAATTCCAAGATGAGAACCTTGGACGGGAATGGAACTCGGCCCCAAAGCCGCCACCGCCCAATTGCCGGCAACCCCTCCCGAGCTCCGCGCATCGGTTCCGGGGCGACGCCGCGTCAAGCCGCGTTTCGGCACGAAGCGCCCCATCACGTCGCGCCGCTCGCGAAAGCGTATCTTTGGCTTTCCCTATCCACCTGCTCGCTTCCACCTCCCCCAGTCAGTCTTGCGCCTCAACCGAGAGATCCACGGGCTCGGATTCCTCCTCGGGATTGGGGATGGCTGGGGATTCGGAGAAGTCTCGGCCGGTGGCCATCTGCAGTCGCAGCTGGCGCACCTGGTCCTGTAGGATGGCGGCGAACGGCTGATGCGATTCGGACATCCACTGCAGGAGGGAACTGACAATCAGCTCCTTAAGATACGCAAAAGAGAATTCACCGGTGACGGCGACGACCGGCGAGATTTCGTCGGCGTTCCACCCGGTCTCGCTGGCGAGCTTCTGTTGCCACATCTGCAGGTACTGGGCGCGTTCCTTGGGGCCGGGAAGCGTGAAGTGGTATTTTCGGTCGAAGCGGCTGGGGCGGTCCACGATGGCCGGGTCAATCCGTTCCGGGTGATTTGTCGTGGCGATGACAATCAGGCCGACGTTTTTTTGAAACCCGTCCAATTGATTGAGGAAGTACGAACGATTTGCGGGCGTGATGAGTGCATCCAGATCTTCAAATATCAGCACGCACGGTCGCAACTGCCGGGCGCGATCGAATACCGCTTCCATCATGTACTCGCTGGGGTAGTGCGGATGCTTCAGGCTTTGCACGTACAGACTAGGTATCCGCAGTTCTCGGACCAGGGCACGGAGGCAGTGCGTCTTGCCGTTTCCAGGCGGGCCGGTGAACAGCGCGCCGCGTCGCCAGGCGAGCCCCAGGGCTTCGTAGCGCGAGCGCGCCGCCAGAAACCGAGCGAAGTCATGGCGGATCGATTCTTTGAGTTCGCCGGCCAGGACCAGGTCATCGAAGCTGGCGGCCGCCGTGACCTGGTAGAGTTCGCGGCTACGTCGCCAGCAGCCTCCGGAGAACACCAACAACGCTTCCCCGGGATCGTTGGTCTTGCGAGCCACGTCCAACAGGAATTCTCGCCCGACTTCGGAATCTCCAGCGACGACCCAATACCTGGTTTCGGTTCCGCACGAGGTCGACCAGGCCAATTCAATCACGACGATCAACTGCCCCCGCCAGCTCACGTCCCAAATGGCTTGAGTATGCTGCGCGAAAAGTTGATCCGCGTCTTCGCCTCCCCACCGCCACGTGGTATCAGGACGAGGATCGAGTCGAATCTGTCGGGTGCAATGTCCCAGCTGCGCGTACTCCGCCAGATCCAGATCGTCGGTGCTCAGGACACTCGAAGGACCTGCCGCGGCCACAATGCTCTTTTCGATGGCCAAGGGAAGCGTCGCAGGATTATTCGCAAGACACTCGAGGAAAAAATCGGAGGAAACGTTTACGTTCATTCAGAACTGTTCCGAGTGCAAATAGTTAAACATCTATGGTCGAGACGGTGAACCGCGCACGAACGCCGACCCGACGCAGCCGTAATGCAATTGTAGATCATTGGAGTCGCGGGTTGGTTCGCCAGATGCTCCTCAATTCGCTCGAATTTGTGGCGAACGCAAACAACCCAAGGACGTTGACCCTTTCATCCCATTTCGACAGGCGGTCGATTTTTTGCTCGAGTTCGCCGAGGTTCGCGTCCCGTTTGCCGAACGTGGGCGCTCCCGGATGTTTTACCATCAGCGGCTGGTGTCGCGGAAACACCTGGTTCAGGTAGCGGAGAGATGTCCGTTTCCTGAGGTAAACCACCGTTCAGCCCTTGCCTTGAGTGGATATGAGAACAGCATCTATTCAAACGAAAACGAATTCATGATAGGCGACTTGGGAAACATCTACCTATTCCGCGGAAAGGACGGACAGCTGAAGAACATGGTGGAATGCTATTAAGACGATCGCGATTGCCGAATGAGTAGTTCGGCAAGCGGCGAGTTGGACGCGGTGAGGGGTTCGAGCTCCGAGGAGGACTCTCGATGCCGGACCGACGACGGCCCGAGAACAGCATACCTGCTTCGGGCGGCCCGTCGCCGCAAGTTGTTCCCCCTGGCGTTCGCTCCGAGCTCGATACCCGCTCCCGCTCAGGCCAGGCCGAACGGAATGCGGGTTACAATATGGCCTTTGCGATTCAATTCCTTCAGGCGGCTTCGAGCATCAAGAGCGCGGCAGCGCTTCCATTCCTTCGAACGCGACCGAACTCGAATCCTCTTTTACTGTGGAAAGCTCGACATGCGACCTAAACAAGTCTGACACTATTCTTCCTGAAGAACCTAAATCTGTAACCAACGAAAGGAGTGCGGCGATGATTCGAGCATTTTTCTCATTGAGTTTGTTGATTGGCGTGTTTTTGGCGGGGAGTCACGCTCGAATGTCACACAACGATTCGCCGATGTGGGCCATGAAAGACTTGGTGCGGCAACAAGCTGAGTCAGGCATGCCGTACCATTCGTTCCTCAATAACTCGACGATGCATTGCGGCGTTTACGCCTTGCCCGCCAAGGCCGTCGATGGTCAATCACCGCACGACGAAGACGAAGTCTATTACGTTTATCGGGGAAAAGCCAAAATCGAAATCGACGATGTCTCGTACGACGTCGTTGCCGGCGATGTGATCTTCGTCGCTGCTAAGCGGGTTCACCGATTCGTCGAAATCCAAGAAGACCTGGAGCTGTTGGTTTTCTTCAGCAAGGCCACGCCGCGTGGGTGAACAACTTGGAGCTTATCCAAAACCGGCGGACCCCCTCACCCTGCCCTCTCCCCCGAAGCGGGGGAGAGGGTTATAGGAATAGGCTCTTCGACCAGGCGGCGCAAAAAGAAACCCCGCTGATAGCGGGGTTAATCGCCGTAATGCCTCGTGATCATCATGCCGCGTGACCATCATGCCTCGTGCGCTCGATGCCTCGTGCGCTCGATGCCTAATAGTGTACACGTGTACAGTGCGGATGAGAGGACTTGAACCTCCACGACCTTACGGCCACTAGAACCTGAATCTAGCGCGTCTGCCAATTCCGCCACATCCGCCAGCGAAGGGACTAGTTTAGGAGACCAGGGCAAAGTCGTCAATTCTCCCGGCTCGCAACTTTGGCCTAATCGACCTCGCCCGGCGGGGAAGTTGGGTTACCGTCGGCCGGCGGTTCGAAGAACACATTCTCTCGCTCCAGATTCAGCTGGAACGCGTCGGCGACGCGGGTCATGTAATTGCACCAGGCGGCGTACCAAATCAAGTCGATCGCCGTCTCCCGCCCGAACTTCTCCACCAGAGTCTGCATTTGGTCATCGCCGATCGCAGCGGGATCCTTCGTCAAGCGATACGCCAAGGAAAACGCCAGGGCCTCGGCGGGGGGAAACTCCGACCAATCGCCATCGGCCAGCTTCCGCGTTCGCTCCTGGATCTCTTCCGCACTCAAGCCCGCGACCGCGAGCAGCATTTCGCTGTGCCCCATTCAGTAGAAGCAGTTGTTCGCTCGAGTGATCACCCAGAAGAACGAATTGGAAAAGACGCGATCCAATTGGGCTTCGGATTGAAACGTGCGCATGCAGTCGAACCAGGCCATCGTCAGCCGTGGCTGGTAACCCATACTCAAACGACTCCACACGATTTTCCCCGAACGCTGGAGGATCTCGGGGGGGAGCGCCGCCAACCGCTGCTCGTCCGGCATCGGGATCCGCGGTTGCCTCGCTTGCTGACTGGCCAAAGCCGACTCGAGTTCATCGATGGTCCGCTCCGTCCATTCGGCGTTCCCCAGCGGTGCCCCGGCGCCAATCGCATTCCGGAGGGATTCCCATGCGGGGCGCGGCGGAGTCGCCACCTCGGCCCGAGCCGCTCGATCGAAGTCGTACCGCTGCGCCGGAACCGGGTTGGGCTGCGACAGTTGCGCGCCGAGCCCCAAAAAAATCCGGTTCTGGAAGTTGGCGAACGCGACGGTGTGCACCAGGGCCACGACTTGCTCTGCATTCAACACTGTCTGCAAGGAAGCCATCTCCTGGTCGCTCACGGCGTGAGCTTCCAGCGTCAGCCGGCGAGCCAACTTCAAGATCATCTCCTCCGCAGAGTCGTCGGCGGCGGAGCGATGCATCAGCGAATGGATGACTTCGTCGCTCAACCCTGCTTGGCGCAAATCCGCCAGGGCATATTGCCGGCCGTATTCGCAACCCAAGGCATCGGCCACGACCCAGCGCAACTTGCCCGACCAGACAGCCCCCAGCGGATTCTCCGCGCGGTGCAAGTAGTCCAACTCCAACATCGAACCGGTGGTCTTGGGCAAGGTCTCGACCAGCATCCGCGCCCACTCGGGAAGCGGTGGATTCGTCCGCGGCAGGTGCTGCCAGGCGGCGTTCCCGCGCGCCAGCGGAAATCGTGGCACAGGTTGTGCTTCGTCTTGTGTCCAGGCCAGCCCCAGACAAGCCGTCCAGCTCCACCCGCAAATCACCAGCGCTATCTCCCCGATGCGAACCCTGAATTTGCCCAATTGCATTCCAGATGTCACCACTCGTTCATTTGTACCCAACCTCATACCGTAGATCCCCTCAGCTTTCGCTCTTCGCTCAAGTTGTGGTGCTGTCATTGTTCAATCCAATGTCCAAGTGTGTTCGTTTGACGCCCAGCCGGAGGCGCCCGCCCGGCACGACCTGCTAGGACAGATGGGAAGCCGGCGCTGCCGGCTGGGCGTTCCACGAACACGGGAGGATTGAAACCGTCTCTGGTCGTACGATGCGTTCATCGTCCCGGGCCAGCATACCTCGGGCTGCGCCGAACAACTGTCGCAGAAATGCGACAGACCGCTGCTACCAGGCAATGACGTCCAACAGATTACAAAAATCGTCGGTCCAGGCAGTGATCGCCGGTTCGGTGTACAAGTCGACCCAGCCGGCACGAGCTCGCAATTCCGTCGCAAATTTGTTATCGGCCGTCAGCACCACGTAGACGCACGACGTGCGGCCATCGTTCTGTCCCAGGTCGCCGGCGATCCGATCGTCGCGAATCAACGCTTGCAGTCCCAATTCGCGAGCCAGCGCGAACAACAGCGGTCGCAAGTTCAAGTGCTTGTTGGTGATGTTCATCCCGATCACGCCGTCGGAGCTGAGCAGCGAGCGATAGAGCTGAAACGCCTCGACCGTCACCAGGTGGCTGGGGATCGAGTCGGAGCTGAATGCATCCAGGATCAGCAGTTGGTAGGGTGGCTCAGCGTCCGGGGCGCGGTGGGCGACCTGTCGAAATGGCCCCTTCTCCCCAAGCCGCTGGCGTGCCAGGCGTTGCAAGCAGACGCGCGCGTCTCCGCTGATGATCTGCCATTGGGCTGGACAGTCTTGGAGGAACGAGAAGTAGCGTGGATCTTGGGCGAGTGCCGAGACGGTCGGATCGATCTCGTAGAAGTCGACGGTATCTCCCGCGCGAAGATAAGTCGCCAATGTACCGGTTCCCAAGCCGATTACGCCGACTCGTCGCAGGCCGGCGGACCGGGCGAGTGTGAACAAGTCCCCCATCGGGCCCTGCGGATGGTAATAGGAGAGGGGCTCGTGCCGCCGGCTGGGATCCAGCCGCTGCAGGCCGTGCATCGTGCGGCCGTTGATGAGCATCACGAAACCATGCTCGCGATCGACCACGACTTTGTTGACGCCGAAGAACCCCCGTTCGGCCACCAAAACCGACTCGGTCTTGAGGGCGGAAGCCGAGCCCAGCAGGAGCACCGCGTAGGCGAGCGCAAATCGGACGCGCGGCCCCCCTTGGATCAAGTAGCAGATCGCCGCAGGCACGGCGTAAGCGATCAAGGTGAGCGCGATGCGGCCGTCGATCCCCCAACCCTTCAAGAGGTGGGCTGTACCGATGAGCGCTGCGACGCCAGCCGGCCAGGCCAGATCGAGCCAGCGTCGAGTCGGTGCGGGAGACTCTGCGGTCATCAGCCGTGGCCGCAAGAAAGCCGCCAAGACCAAGGCCAACGGATACTCCCAAACGTCGTTGAAGAGATGAGGCGCCAGCAGGGCGTTGACTGAGCCCCCCACGACGCCCCCTAAACTCATCCAAAAGTAGAACTCCGTCAATCGACCGGCCGTCGGGCGAAGTCTGGCCATCTCGCCGTGGCAAACCGCAGCAATCACAAAGAACGTCGTCAAATGGAATCCGGCCACGGTCAAGGGAAACTGACCAAGATCTACCATCAGCAGCACCGGCATCACCAGCAGCAGAATCGGCAGCGCTCTGGTCAGCAGCGGATGAACCCGCGGTGCAAACCGGGAGAAGGCAATCACAAATGAGAGAAGGTAGAGCGCCAGAGGGACGACCCACACCAAAGGCGCCGAACCAACCTCCGTCGCCAGGAAGGTCGTGACCCCCAACATCAAACTCGAGGGGATCGCCGCCAGCACCAAGTAATGCAATTTGCGGGGCCAGGGGATCGCCGGACCCAGCGACTCCGACGGCGAAATCGACCGCTCGTCCGCAGCAGAAACGGGTTCCGTCGAATCGCGCGCATCATCGGCATTCCGGCGTCCATGGGGCATCGCCAGCCAGCCGCAACCGAGATACCCAGCCGCCAGGAGTGTGAAACCGAGCGTCCAGAGCGCCGTTTGCCAGGCGACGCCAGCGCGCGGTTCAATCACCAGAGGATAGGCCAACAACGCGGCGAGACTGCCCAGATTGCTGAGGGCGTACAGAAAGTAGGGGTCCTGCGAATTCTTACCCGCCGCGTGAACGTACCATCGCTGGAGGATCGGCGCGTTGCAGGAGACGGCAAAGAACGGAAGCCCGACCATCAGGACCAGTTGTCCGATCAACCAGAGAGTCGGGTCGGCGGTCGCGGGGGGTTCCGCCCCGGCCCAAAGTGCAATCGGCAACGTCAGGCACGTCACCCCCAACAACGCCCACTGCAGGCGAACTTGCCAGCGACGATCCCAGTGCGTCATCCAATGCGCGTAGGCGTAGCCCAGCAGCAGGATGAACTGGAAGAAAACGACGCAGGTATTCCAGACCGCCGGAGCGCCTCCCAAAGAGGGCAGCAACATCCGGCCCACCATCGGTTGCACCAAGAACAACAGGAAGGCACTGACGAACATGGTCAGTCCAAAGATACCAGCAGCCATCGGTTTCTCGCAGATTTACATTGATGGAGTCGCAGGGGTGCGGCCGGAGCGCTCGGCGCGGAGAGCCTATCCGGATACCCATCGCCCCCCCTCACGCTCCCCTTCACCGCAACGGGGGAAAGGGTCGTGGATAGGCTCTAACATACGTTTCCGGGACGCGCTCGCCGGTCGAGAGAATTCGCCGTGTGCCACAACCAACTCCCCTGGATCACGTTCGGCGAGTGGTAACGATTGCGCCGAATGCGAGGAATCCACAGCCGACTTGCCGGCAGCCCCTTTGCAACCACCTGTTGAAAAATTTGGCGCATGGCATTAGCCTGCGGATACGTCAGGTCCGACGGGCCCGAAGCATGGGTTAGGGATCTTCGATTGCCGAGACACCGGATGTCAGGTCGCTCCCCGATTTTGCCACGTTTGCCGCATCCAGAAGCTGGACGTGTGGCGACGCTTCAACAGGCCGTGGCGCAGCAATTTCTTCAAAACGCGGTTGGCGTCCAGTCACCCAATTTCACTCGGATCGCCACGACCGATCTGCGTTTGCTTTTCAGTTTGTACGACGAGCTGTTTTTTGGCGGCGCCATTGCCTCGGCTTTGTCCATGAGTCGCATTTCGCTCCGCTTCCGACTTGCGCCACGGTTTACCAACGCGGGGGGCAAAACGACGTTCTACTCCACCCCTTCCCCCTCCGCTGAAGTTCCAGCGGAAATCGCGATCTCGACGACGCTCCTGTTCGAGTCCTTCCAGAATCCGGACGAAACGCACCTGGTCGCCGGGTGCACCTGCCGGTCCCGGGTCGAGGCGCTCCAAAGGGTTTTCGAGCACGAAATCCTGCACCTGCTGGAGTTCCACGACTTCGCGACCAGCAGCTGCGCGGGAACCCGATTTCGCCAATGGGCGCATCGGCTGTTTGGCCACCAGGCCTCCGACCATCGTTTGTTGCGACCCGCTGATCGAGCCCGCACCGACCGAGGCATTCAAGTCGGTACCCTAGTCGCCTTCGAGTTCGAAGGGCGGATGATCCAGGGAGTCGTCAACCGGATCACCAAGCGGGCCACGGTTCTTGTCCCCTCACCGCATGGGATGCGATTTTCCGACGGCCAGACATATGCCAAGTATTACGTCCCCCTCAGTCAGCTAAGCCTCGCCGCCCGTTGATCCATGAGCCGCCCGTCGATCCATTAACCGCCCGTTGATCCATTAACCGCCCGTTGATCCATTAGCCGCCCGTTGATCCATTAGCCGCATGGCGCTAGCCTGCGGTTTCGATCAGCAGGAAGCCCCAAGAAACCGCAGGCTAGCGCCAGGCGGCTGATGGTGGGAGTGAAGATGGCGCACTGGGCACTGGGTACTGGGTACTGGTCTCGTCGCCATCAACAAAAAAGCCCCGTCCGGAGGACGGGGCAGTGTGTGCTCGCTTTATACAAACAGCGATCGCTGGATCGCCGGGTGCTGTGCGTTAGTTGTTGGGACTGACGGGCGGGAGGATCACATTATTGTCGTTGTCGTCGACCAATTCCGAAATGATCCAGCCGGCCAACGCCAATTGAGCCAGATTCGCCAGTGGGCCATACATCCCGTATGCGCCGCCGCCACCGCCGCCGCCGTAGTAATCTGACTCGCAACCGCAACCGTAGCTGCCGGCGCACGCCCCGCAGCCGACCGCGCCGCCGCATTGTTCGATCGGCATCCCGTCGAACGAGAATGAATCTGAAACGATGACCTCGCCGCCGCAGGCATCGCAGGCCGCCTGAACCTGATCCGCAACTGCCGCTGAATCACCGGCAGGCGTGACGACAACTTCCAAAACTTCCTCGACGCCTTCCTGTTGTTTAACCTGGTCAACGACTTCTTGTTTGGCGGCCTCTTCGGAGGGAGCATTGGCGATCACGCTGGCCGGAACCGGCTCTTGGTCCCCGACCGCTTCGAAGCCGACCGCAGCGATGCCGCTCGGTCCGGCCGCGACGAAGTCATACGCGCCGGGCGCCACTCCGGAAATGCTGAATTTGCCCTCAGCATCGGCCGTTGTCTCTGCAACCACTTTGTCTTGTTGAATTAAAGCGATGTGCGCCCCGCCCACCACCTGACCGCTCGTCAAGCTGGCCAATGATCCACGCAACTCGCCACCCTGCAATTGGACTCGATTCGCACCACGCGGTACTTCGACATCGCTCGCAAAGGAAGTCGGAATCTCACCAGCGGCTAGTTCATCGGCAACTTCCACGGGCAGGTACTTTTCCACCAGCGAACGCAACGCGACGAACCGCGGCGATACCGTTGGGGCAAAAATCGTGGCGCCTTCCGCACCCGCTTCGTAGGGTTTGACCAGCAGTCCATACGCCGCAAACCCTTTGGCGCTCGCCGCAACAAACGAATAACTACCGGGTGCCAAGCCATCGACGACAAACTGACCATCGTCATCGGTCAATGTCTGCTTGGCGACCACGCCATTCTGAACAAAGAAGACATCGACGTTACTGAGAGGGGATTGGCTCTTCGAAACCGAATCGATCGCCACGACGCGCCCGGCGGTCATCCCGTCTTGTGTCAAATGAACGACATGATGCCGATCGACGACAGGCGCCGAAACCCGACTCCCGAGGGACGTCGTGGGGCCGTCGGCGTGCAACGAGTTCGCAACCAAGATCGATCCAACCGGAACGGCGCTGATCACTAGCGCAAGGTAAATGATACGGAAGAGGTCTTTCATGGCTTCTATTCGCTCGAAGAGATTTTCGTTAGAGGGGGTATGTTCTTTTTTAGCTAAGGGTATCCAGACCGTCAAGTTTTTGAGTCGGTAAACTGGGTAATTTAGGCTGAATTGACAGGTTCTCGTAATATAGTTCACAGCTCGACGTCGGAACCCGTTTTTTCGGTTTTTTCGATGAAAACGCCAAATTCTGGGCTGGAGGCGGACGCAAACGCCGATTTGGCGATCCGACCAGCACGTCGAGCCTCCCATCCCGCCTCGACGGCCAAACGCATCGCCCTAGCCATTTGTACCGGTTGTCGGGCTCCGGCCACCGCCGAGTTCAGCAGGACGCCGTCGACCCCCAGCTCCATGGCCAAGGCCGCATCACTGGCCGTACCAATACCGGCATCGACCAGCACGGGATAGTTGGGGTCATTTTCTTTGAGTATTTCCAGAATCAATCGAAGATGGTGCGGATTGAGGATTCCTTGCCCGCTGCCGATCGGGCTTCCCGCGGGCATCACGGCCGTCGCGCCCGCTTGCTTCAATCGGCGGGCCGCGACCGGATCGTCGTTGCTGTAGCACAAGACTTGAAAGCCCTCGGCCACCAGCTGTTCCGTGGCCCGCAACAATTCGATCGAGTCCGGTAACAGTGTCTGCGAGTCACCCAATACTTCGAGCTTGACCCAATCCGCACCGGGATTTTCCAGTCCGCGGAGGATCTCCCGTCCCAACCGCGCGGTGCGAACCGCAGAGTCGGCGTCGAAGCACCCGGCGGTATTCGGAAGCAGTGTCAGGCGATCCAGGTCAAGAAACTCCAGGATGTTGCGGCCGCGGCTGTCGTGCAGCCGATCGCGACGAACCGCCACGGTCACACAATCGACATCCGCCGCTTGGATGCATTGCCGCATAACGTCAAACGAGGCGAAGCGTCCGGTCCCCAAGATCAAACGGCTTTGGAGGACATGTGCGCCCAACGTCCATGCGGAGCCACCGGGGACGTTGACGGCATCGCGGGAGTCCGCGATCGGATTGGACGGTGCATCACAAGCCATATTCGTGGGAACCTCAACCACCTCCGACCAGGGAGACAACTTCGACGCGGTCGTCCGTCCGCAGCGCGCGCGCGGCGTGTTCTGGCCGCGGAACCAGTCGAGCGTTGACCTCGACCGCCACCGCATTCGTCGGCAATTCCAGCTGAGCCAGCAGTTGCGCGACGGTCAGATCGGCCGCGATTTCACGTGGTTTTCCGTTCAAAATGATCTTGTGAGTCAGGGTGGTGGTCATAACTCTACCGGCCGATAGGTCGCGAAGCGGCAATTCCTCAACTGGGGGACTCTGCCATTTCCCGCGCGTGATAACTACTGCGGACGAATGGCCCGCTGGCGACGTTGCTGAAGCCCATCGCCCGCGCCAACTCGCCCAGTTGCTCGAACTCCGCCGGCTCGACGTATCGTACCACCGGCAAGTACTTGTCCTGCGCCGGCTGCAAATACTGCCCCAACGTCAGAAAATCGCAACCGACATTGCGCAGATCCCCCAGCACATCCAGGACTTCGTCGGTGGTTTCACCCAGCCCCAACATCAGCCCGCTCTTGGTTTTGACGGCCGGGTCGAGTTCCTTGACGCGGGCGAGCAGTGCCAACGTCCAGGCGTAGTCGGACTTGGGTCCGCGAACGCGTCGGTAGAGGCGTGGAACCGTTTCGGTGTTGTGGTTGAAGACCTCCGGGGCCGCGGCCACGACTCGGTCGAGTGCCGAGCGGCAGGTGACGAAGTCGGGGGTGAGCACTTCGACGGCGGCCCCGGTCAACTGGCGAACCGCCAACACGCATTGGTAGAAGTGCTCGGCCCCGCCATCCGGAAGATCGTCGCGCGTCACCGATGTGATCACCACATGCCGCAGTCCCAGCCGCCGAGCCGCTTCGGCGACCCGTTGCGGTTCATCCAATTCCAGCGGCTCCGGACGCCCGCGTCCCACGGCGCAAAACGAACAGGGGCGGGTGCAGACGTTCCCCAGGATCATGAAGGTGGCGGTTTTCTGCGAGTAACACTCCATCCGGTTCGGGCATTTGGCGTTGTCGCAGACGGTCTCCAGCCGCAGCTCCTTCAGCAGTTCCGCCGTAAAATGATTGGCGTTGCCCTTTGGTACCGACCGCTTGAGCCAGCGCGGCAAACGGCCCACCAGTTTGGAGTCCGCAGACTCCGGATGCTGCGTGTCCGAGACGCCCCCAGGTGGGCAGTCGGTGGCGGGAGTCAGGTTGTGCAAAATCGGAAGCTGTGTCATCGGCCGCGAACTCAAAACGAAATATACTGACTCTATCGTAAGGAATCGCATCGATTCGAGCCAGCCTTCACGGGCTTACGGGGCGGCGGTTGCCAATTCTCGCCCGGTTCGGCTATAGTCAGCGCCCCATGAACGCCAAGAAGCAAGAGCGATCCAAGAACAGCAACTCCGCCGCCGGCGACGGGTCCCGATCGATCTCGGAAAACCGCAAAGCCCGCTACCGCTACGAGGTTATGGAACAACTGGAATGCGGCGTGATGCTGGTCGGCAGCGAGGTCAAGTCCTTACGGGAAGGGAAGGTTTCATTGGACGAGGCCTACGTCCGTGTACGGGACAACGCCTTGTGGCTGGTGAGTGCGGATATTCCTGAGTACAAACAGGCCACGATTTGGAATCATGATCCCAAGCGTCCGCGGAAGCTGCTGGTCCATCAGCGGCAGTACGGAAAACTGGCTGCTCGCGTTCGCGAGAAGGGTTTGACGCTGGTCCCCCTGCAGATGTACTTCAATGCCCGCGGGATCGTCAAAGTCCTGGTCGGCGTCTGCCGCGGCAAGAAGCTGCACGACAAGCGGCAGACGCTCAAGGAATCCGATGCCCGTCGGCAAATCGCTCGAGCCGCTCGCCGCTAAAGAATTTAACAAGGCATCCATCTTAAGATTTGTCCGCCCCCGCACCCTGCTTATCCGCCGAAACGGGAGAGGGGGTTTGCGGATACGTTCCAAGAAATGACTCGATCGCGGCCCGACCGATCACCGGCGCATCGCAGGCGAACCCGCGACAATGGTAGAGTGCCGATAGCCCGTCGCGCGATGTCTTGTCTTGTAGCGGCTCGCGCAACTCGGCGGGAATTTCCGTGCCGGAAGGGATGAGCACGAACTGCCATTCCGGATGCCAGCGCCGCTGGATCGCACGCACCAATTTTCGCACCGCCGGCTCATCCGCCGGGTTGGTTGCGATCACCACCACGTGCTGCGGGCGCGTCAACATCTCGGCGGCGATCAACATTTGAGCGGCGGCCGCGGGGGCTCGGTGGATCAACGGGAGGGCGCTTCTCAAAGTCGCCTCGGCGGCGGCGATCCACTCACTCGACTGGATCAGATTTCCCAACCGTGCGAGCGCCGTCGCTGCGGCCGAATTGCCGCTGGGAATACTGTTGTCCTGATACTCTTTGGATCGCGCGATCAGCGGCTCGTGCCGCCGACCGCAAAAATAAAAGCCTCCCCGATCGGGATCGGAGAATTCGGCCAACAGGACGGAGGTCAGCTGGCAGGCCCCCTGCAACCACTGCAAGTCCCAATCGGCAGCGTACAAACTGAGGAGTGCGTTGATCAGATTGGCGTAGTCGTCCACGAATCCGAGCTGGTATGGCTGACCGTGACGATAGGCATGGTAGAGTCCCCCGTCGGGCGTCCGCATCGCGCGAAGAAAAAAGCCGGCGGCTCGTTGAGCCGCAGATAGGAAAGTCGATCGAGCCTCATCGTCGTCCGGCAACACCACCGCGGCGACAGCCAAGGATTCAATCGCCAGCCCGTTCCAAGACGTGAGCACCTTGTCGTCCTTGGCGGGCCGGGTGCGCTGGCCGCGAACTTCAAACAGTCGTCGTCGGCAAGCGGCCAGTCGCGCGGACAACTCGGGACGCGGTACCCGCAGGCGAACCGCCCAATCCTCGTCCGGCCGCGTTCGATGCAAGATGTTGTGCCCTTCAAAGTTACCCCCTGCGGTCACGCCGTACACTTCACAAAACAGCGGACCGTCGGCGCCCAGCACGCGTTGGATCTCGGCCGCCGACCAGACATAGAATTTTCCCTCGTCTCCCTCGCTGTCGGCATCTTCGCTGCTGTGGAACCCTCCGGAGGAATCGCCCAGGTCCCGCAGGAGATAGTGCAGCGACTCGCGGGCGACCTCGGCATCGCGAGCCTCGCCCCAAGCGCGATAGGCCTCCAGGTAAATCCGCGCCAACAAACCGTTGTCGTAGAGCATCTTTTCGAAATGCGGCACCAACCACATTTCGTCGACGCTGTACCGGGCGAAGCCGCCTCCCAGGTGGTCGTAGATCCCGCCCGCAGACATCTTGTCCAAGCTCAATCGCACGATCGGCTCGCTCCGCAGCGGAGTCGCTACCTGGCTTGCATCGGGATCCTGCGCGACGCGAAGCAGAAACTCCAACTCCATCGTATGGGGAAACTTCGGCGCCGAGCCGAATCCGCCATGCTGCCAGTCGGCGTGCCGTTCGAGTTCGCGGGCGATCCGCACAAGGCCCGCGCGATCCAGCGGTGAAGAATCGTCTTGCGCGGGAAAACTTCCGGCTGCCAAAAACTCCGTGAGCGTGGCGGCTTGCTGAGCAATCTCGGCGCGGCGCTCGCGATAGGCCTCGGCGATTCGCAAAAGGATCGAGTCGAATCCGGGCATCCCGTGCCGGTTGCTGGGGGGCCAATAAGTTCCGCCGAAAAAGATCTCCTGCTGCGGAGTCAAAAACGCCGACAGCGGCCAGCCCCCTTGTCCCCGCATCGCCATCACTGCCTGCATGTAGATCTGGTCGACGTCCGGACGCTCCTCGCGATCGACCTTGATACTGACAAAGCTTTGGTTGAGAATCTCCGCGATTCGCGGGTTTTCAAAGCTCTCCCGCTCCATCACGTGACACCAATGGCAGGCGGCGTAGCCCACCGAAAGGAATATCGGGCGATCGAGATCTCGGGCGCGATCAAACGCTTCGGCGCCCCACGGATACCAGTCGACGGGGTTGTGGGCATGCTGCAACAAGTAGGGGCTGCGTTCGCCGGCAAGACGATTCGGCATATAGCGCTTTCTGTGGTTGAGAGCCAATTCCAAAATCCAGGGTCGGACGCTCTCGTCTTCCGTTCTTGGGGAGAGCGGCTGAGCCGTCTATTGCACCGTCGTTCGCAACCGTTCGGTCAATCCGGGAACGCGGGCCGCCATGATTTCGACGTGCCCCCAGGCGGCAAAGGGGTGTCGCGGCGGCTGCGGCGGGCGCGCCTTCGTATGAAAATGCAACTTGACCTCGGCAAAACCCGCCGCCTGGAGCCAACGCACCAGCAGTCCGGGACCACTGGGGAGCCAACACCCGCGGGCTTGGCCGCCAGCCCGATCGGGCTCGGCCGGCGCTTGATAATATAAGGCGCCGTCCCCCGGCTCCTCCGGCAGAAAATCACCGACCGGCGTGTTGACGATCAAGACCTCGCGGGCCAAGTTCGCGGCGACTTCCAAACCCTGCAGCGGATTCGCCAGACGGTGAAAAAGTCCCTTGAAGAGCACCAGGTCGAAACGGGGGAGCATTCGCCGCGGCAAGTCGACCACGTCGCCCATCGCAAACTCCGTCAACGGAAATTGCCGGTAGCGCTGCACGAATCGCGCCTGACGGATGGCCAGCTCGCTGGCGTCGATCCCCAGCGTCCGGCCTCCCCCCAACTCCTTCACCCAAAAGCAATACGCTCCGCAGTTGCAATGGCAATCCAGGAAGGAGCGTTGATTCAGCCCGGCCGGGTAAAGCGAGTGCAAAGTCTTGGCGAAACCGTCGCGCGGGTTGCCAAAGTGAAATGCAACTCCCGCCTGCTGAGCGGCGGACGCACTCGCATCCCGAGCCACGCCGGTCGTCACGCCCTCGGACACCTCCAGCTCGATCGTCCAGGGAACTAGCTCCAGGATCTCGCGGCGCAGGCGGCTAGTAGTCTCGGGAGTCATGACTCGATCTCAGCCCGATGCGATGTTGGTTACCAGTGCGGTCGGCGAAGGGGGACGTGAATCGGAGAATGAATCGGAGAATGCAGGCGCGACGCGGAGCGTCGCGCCACACTAGGCATTATCCAGCAGGTCGACTGCGGCGAACGATTGCCCTTCCAGCATGGCCAGGCTGGCCCCGCCGCCGGTGCTGACGTGACTGACCTTGTCCGCGAATCCCATTTGCTCGATCGCCGCGGCGCTGTCTCCCCCGCCGACGACGCTGATCGCGTCGCTTTCGGCCACCGCTTCGGCCACCGCTCTGGTGCCGCGGTCAAAGGGAGGCATTTCGAACACACCCATGGGGCCGTTCCAGACGATTGTCTTGGCATCGATCAGCCTTTCCCGATAGCGGCCAATGGTAATCGGCCCGATGTCCAAGCCCATATACCCGTCCTCAATCGCCCCCACGCACGTCTTGCGCCGACAATTCGCTGCAAACGAATCGCCGCAGTGGTGATCGATCGGCAGAACGATCTTTTGGTGTCCCGCATCCATCAGCTGCAGCGCCAATTCGAAACACTCGGGCTCGACCTTACTGGTCCCCATCGGGACCCCGCCGGCTCCCAAAAAGGTGTAGGCCATCGCACCCCCGATCAGGATCGAATCGCACGTGTCCAAGAGTCGTTTGATGACTTTAATTTTGTCGGAGACTTTGGCTCCCCCCAGCACCGCCACAAACGGTCGCCGCGGATCTTCGATCACATGCTGCAGGTAGTTGATTTCCTTTTCCACCAGCAGGCCGACCACCCGAGGTTTGCCCGGCATCGCCAGGGGGACGGCGACCATCGAAGCATCCTTGCGATGGCACGTCCCAAACGCATCGTTGCAATAAACGTCGGCCATCGCCGCCAACGCCTGCGCGTAGATCGGATCGCCGGTCTTCTCGCCCGCTTCAAAGCGGACGTTTTCCAGGACCAGACATTCGCCGGCTCGGAGATCGGCAGCTTGCCGTCGAGCGTCCTCGCCCACCGTGTCCGTGGCAAATCGAACAGGGCGGCCCAAGAACTCGCCCAAGCGGACCGCGGTCGGTCGCAGACTGTACTTCGGGTCGGGCGCGCCGTCGGGGCGCCCCAAATGCGACATCAAAATCAACCGGCCGCCGCGATCGAGCACCGATCGTATCGAAGGCAAGGCCATCTCGATCCGCCGGTCGTCGGTGATGTTGCCGTCGTCGTCCAGTGGAACGTTGAAGTCCACCCGCATTAATACCGACTTGCCCGCGACGTCGGTTACCGCAATCGACTTCTTGCGAAGCGTAGTTCCCATCAAAGCACCGGATTCTGTCGCTGGGTGAAGTGGGTGAATGGTGTTGGTCATGGTGGACGGCTTACAAAGCCGTCGTACCTACGTGTGTCTGTCACGGGGGACGGCTTACAAAGCCGTTCTACCTACGTGTGTCTGTCACGGGCGACGGCTTACAAAGCCGTTCTACCTACGTGTGTCTGTCACGGGCGTCGGCTTACAAAGCCGTTCTACCTACGTGTATCTGTCACGGGGGACGGCTTACAAAGCCGTCGTACGTTAGTCGGCGGCCCTTAGCTCGTACTACGGCCTTGTAGGCCGTAGCCACTTACCACCACCACTTACCAACCCTGGTCACAGCCCCCCGTGCCAATACTCTCTGCCAACACTGTTACTCTCTGTAAGCACTTTTACTCTCTGCCAACACTGTTCACCACGGACTCTTGTTACCACCCTTCACCACCGCCGCTACGTCGCGCTGTGTTCTTGGGTTTTGACCCGTTTTTGGATGTCCGTTTCGATATTGCCGAAGACCTCTTCGTGGCGGATGACCGAGACGTGCAACGCGTGCAGCAGCCGTTTGGCCGTGAAGAAATTCAGCACGATTCGCTGCGTGATCTCCACCGGTTTGTCGTTCGCACCCAAGGGCTGCGCGTTGAGGCCAAAATCGACGATCAGTTCCTCAGGGGAACCGGTCACTCGGCAGAAATTGGCGTACGCGCAGTGGGCTCGCGATTCGTCGACCGTGATCGGACGGGGGGGAGGGGCTTTGGAGGTTTCGGCCATGAATGAGGCTCCTGGAGATGAGTGCGTCGTATGTAGGCGGCGGACGCCGAGGTGGCGTTAATCGTAAAGATGACCGGTTTCAGGTCCCCCGTCAACTGAGCAACGGCGGGCTGACTCGGGAGACCAGACGGTAATCGACTCCTACGTCGCGGAACGTCGTGCCACGTTGGAAAGGGACGCTGCGCCTAGATCGCACCCTCCCCATCGCAACAAAATTTCGTCATGCTGATAAATTCCAATCGGGCCCCACCTTGCTGGCTGCAGGAGCCACCTTCGCATGCGCAAACGCGTTCTCGTGATCAACACCGGCGGCACGATCGGGATGCGGCGGATGGACAACGGTTATCGGCCCGAGCCCGGGTTTTTACTCGAGCAGATGCGGCGAGTCCCCGAGCTGGCAGATCCGGCGATGCCCACGTATGAAGTGCGCGAGTTCTCTCCGGTCCTCGATTCCGCCAACATGACGCCGGAGGATTGGCAGCGGATCGCTAGCGAGATCCACGGCGCCTACGCCGACTTCGACGGCTTTCTAATCCTGCACGGCACCGACACGATGGCGTATACCGCCAGCGCCTTGGCCTTCATGTTGCAAGGGCTCGCCAAGTCGGTGATCTTGACCGGTTCGCAACTGCCGTTGTGCGAGCTCCGCAACGACGCCCGCGAAAATCTGATGACCGCGATGCTCTTGGCCTCCCAGTTCACGATTCCAGAAGTCGCGATTTTCTTCGGCAGTCGCCTGTTGCGTGGCTGCCGCAGCACCAAGGCCAGCACGAACTTGTTCGAGGCCTTCGATTCGCCGAACTACCCACCGCTGGGAATTGCGGGAACCGAAATCGAAGTCTTCCTCCCTCGGATTCGACCCATCCCAACCGGGGAGGAACTGAGTTTGCATAGGTTGCGGTCCGGCCGAATCGCGACCGTCCGGCTCTTTCCCGGTTTCGACTGGTCGGTGCTGCGGCATCTGGCCGCCCAACCGCTCGACGCACTGATCCTCCAGAGTTACGGCGTCGGGAACGGTCCCTCCGATCCCGAGTTCTTGACGATCGTGCGGGACGCAGTGGAGCGCGGCATCGTGCTGGTCAACTTGACGCAATGCCAGCAGGGCGAAGTCTTGATGGGGGAGTACGCCACGGGTTCCGCATTGGCAGACGCCGGCGTCGTGTCCGGAGGTGACATGACTTTCGAAGCAACGCTTGCCAAGTTGCGACTTCTATTGGCGGAGCATCCACAGAAACCAGACTATGTCCGCCAGGCACTCGGGCGCGATTGGGTCGGTGAATTATCGGCGCCCTGACGCCAGGATGGCCAGTCCCCGCGTCTGCACGGGGTGTGGCACGCCGAGGGTTCTCGCCGGGCGTGGCCGACGTGGGTTTCATGAGTTAAGCTCTTACTGGAGCATGCCGATCCGCGAGACCTTCTGGAAATAAACCATGACCCCATTTCTTCGCTCGCGAGACAACCCTCGCTGGAACTGGTCTCGTATTTTCCTGGTCCGCAATCGATGGATCGGATGGCTGGCGGTGCTCCTGGTCCAGTCCTGGTCCGTCTTGGCCACCGCTGCGTTTCAAGTCGAACGGGTGGAGGGGACCGACGTTGGCATTGTTGCGACGCAGCCCGACTCCGGTCCGTTCGTCAAGACCGACCGTGGGTTTATGGTCGCATACACCGCCAAGATCCCTGGGACGGAGATCGAATTCACGATGGTCCCGATTCCCGGCGGGACATTTCGGATGGGCAGCCCGGAAAACGATCCCGACCGGCAGGCGGACGAAGGACCGCAGTTTGAGGTCACCGTCGAGCCGTTTTGGATTGGGCGCTGCGAGGTTACTTGGGCGGAGTACCGCCGCTACATGGAATTGCACGACTGGTTCAAGGAGTTCGAACAGGCCAAGATCCGCGTGGTCGAGGACGAAGGCGGGATCGACGTGATCACGGCGCCTTCCAAACTGTACGACCCCAGCTTTACGTTTTCAGCGGGTGACGAGGTCCGCGGCCCCGCCGCCAGCATGACCCAATACGCCGCCAAACAGTACACCAAGTGGCTCAGCACGATTCGCGGCGAATTCTACCGACTGCCGACCGAAGCCGAATGGGAGTACGCCGCCCGGGCCGGGTCGACCACACGCTATGCCTTCGGTGAGGACATGGCGGAATTGGCCCAATATGCCTGGACGCTGGAGAACTCCGAGGGCAAACGCCACGAGGTCGGCCAGAAGCTCCCCAACGCCTGGGGTCTGCACGACATGCACGGGAACGTGGCCGAGTGGGTGTTGGATCAATATTCTCCGGACGGTTATGCGGCGTACGCCGGCCAGCCCCAAACGGTTGCGACGGCTTTTGCCAAGCCGACCAAGGTCTATCCGCGCGTCGCCCGGGGGGGCTCGTTTGAACTGCCGGCCGCTGCCGCACGGAGCGCCGCTCGGCTGGCTTCCAACGATCGCACCTGGAAAGAAGAGGACCCGAATTTTCCCAAGAGCCCTTGGTGGTACACCTCCTCGCCGGCGGTCGGGGTCGGATTTCGGCTGCTGCGGCCGCTGGACGCGCCCAATCGCGAGGGGCAGGAAACCTATTGGCGACCCGATATCGACAGCATCTTGGAAGACGCCATGTCCCGTGTCCGCGATGAAGGACGCGGCGCCATCGGCCTGGTCGACCCCGAACTCCCGCAAGCAATCGACGCACGCAAGAAAAAGTAGTTACCAATCGTAGGGAGAAGGGCGGTAACCAAGAAGGCACGCAGGGCTCGAAGATAGAATTCGATGACCTTTCCAATCGTGTACTCGGCTGTGCCATCGAAGTTCATCGCCATCTAGGACCAGGATTACTCGAGTCTGCCTACGAACAATGTTTGGCCCATGAACTAAGCCTTCAGGAAATCGCCTTTCAACGTCAACATCCGCAATCTGTTCAATACAAGGATATTTTCCTCGATTGTGGATACCGAATTGACCTACTGGTGGAGAATCAGTTGATCGTCGAATTAAAGAGTGTCGAGGAAGTCAAAGGCATTCATCAAGCCCAGTTGTTGACCTACATGAAATTGGCAGGTGTGAAGATTGGTTTGTTGATCAACTTCAATAAGAAAACGCTCAAAGAAGGCATCCAGCGCTTTGTGCACTAAATTCTCCGCCCTTAGTGGTTCACGCCGACCGTAACTCCTCGTCTCCCAAAAAAAGCCTTCGTGCTCTCCGTGCCCTTCGTGGTTCATCCGTCCATGGTCACCGAAACACAAGACGTGACCTCTAAGAGGCTCACCACCAAGAGCACCGAGAACACGAAGAAGGGCAGAAAGAACGAAGATGCTGATCAGAATGGATTCGAAAGTTGAGCACCTCGTCCACCGATTCACGCCGACCGTAACTCCTCGTCTCCCAAAAGAAAGCCTTCGTGCTCTCCGTGCCCTTCGTGGTTCTGATTCCCGCCTTAGCGCTCAAGTTTGGTAGCGGCTTTCATTTCGCCGACGAAGGTCGCCAGCGAAGCGTTGACTTGGGCAAGATCAGGCAGCCCAGCGGTGACGCGTTCGATGATCGCGGAGCCGCAGATGACCCCGGAGGCACCGGCGGCCAAGGCCGCTGCGACATCGGCTGGGCCGCGGATTCCGAAGCCCAAGAACGGAGGCGCCGCGTGCAGTTCACGCAGCCGATCGAGCGTCGCCTGCACGGGACTGCCAGCCCGGATGTGCGTTCCCGTGACGCCCGCCCTCGACAGTAAATAGGTGTAGCCTCGCCCACGTCGCGCCAGTTGGACCAAACCTTCTGAGTCGATATTGGGTGGGCAAAGCAAGACCGGGGCCACGCCCGAAGACTCGGCCGCGGCACAGAAGGGCTCGCATTCGCGGAGCGGAACGTCGGCCACCAAGACCGAATCGATTCCTTGGGCAGCGCACTCGCGGTAGAACGCCTCGAGTCCAAACGCAGCGACCAGATTTGCGTACACCAGCAGGCCGATCGGAATATCGTTATCGTTGCGGCGTATCTCGCCAACTTGTTGCAAATACTCTGCGGTGGAGCGCGGATACCGCAGCGCTCGAGCCATCGCCTGTTGGATGATCGGCCCGTCGGCGACCGGATCGGAAAACGGAATGCCCAGTTCGAGGGCATCTGCACCTGCTGCGACCAATTGTCGGATAATCGCTAGTGAGTCGTCCGGGTTGGGGTCGCCCAGCACGACGAAGGGGACGAAGGCGCCTTCTCCCCGGCTCCGCAACTCCGTCAGCCGTCGTTCGTACCGGTTCATATCGACTCCGTCGATTCCCGCAAGACCTGATCGACCGTGAAAATGTCCTTGTCGCCGCGACCACTTAGGTTGACCACGAGGTTCCACGGCTGGTCCGCGTGTTCGGCGGCGAAATCGATCGCCCAGGCCAGCGCGTGGGCGGACTCCAAGGCGGGGATGATCCCTTCGGCGCGGGCCAACAGGCGAAAGGCCGCGATGGCTTGCTGATCCGTCACCGCCACATAGCGAGCGCGGCCGATCGACGCGAGAAACGCGTGCTGGGGTCCGACACTGGGGAAATCGAGCCCTGCCGATATGCTGTGCGATTCCTGGATTTGCCCCTGTTGATCCTGCATCAGTCGACTGCGCATGCCGAAGAAAATTCCGTCGCGTCCTTCGCTCAGCGGCGCCCCGTGCTTCCCGGTCGCGATCCCTTCTCCGGCCGGTTCTACGCCGACCAAGCCGACTTCGGGGTGCTCGAGAAAGTCGGCAAAGATCCCGATGGCGTTCGAACCGCCTCCGACACAAGCGATGACTTGATCGGGAAGCCGGCCCGTGCGCTCCACAATCTGCTGCTTCGTTTCGCGTCCGATCATGCGTTGAAACTCGCGAACCACCGTGGGAAAGGGGTGGGGACCCGCGGCCGTTCCCAAAAGGTAATGCGCCGTTTCGTAGTTCGCCGACCAATCGCGTAAGGCTTCGTTGCACGCATCCTTGAGCGTGGCGCTGCCGGCGTGGACTGGAATGACTTCGGCGCCCATCAACCGCATGCGAAACACGTTGGGAGACTGCCGCTCGATGTCCTTGGCCCCCATGTAAATCCGGCATTTCAGCTGCAGGAGCGCACAGGCTAGAGCCACCGCCACGCCATGCTGCCCGGCGCCGGTTTCGGCGATCACTTCGCGTTTTCCCATCCGCTGGGTCAACAACGCCTGCCCCAGCACTTGGTTCGTCTTGTGGGCGCCGCCGTGCAACAAGTCTTCGCGTTTGAGAAAGATTTTGACTTGGGAGTCGCCGACCAGGTTCCGGCAAAGGGTCAGGGGGGTAGGCCGCCCTGCGTATTCCCGCAACAACTGGTCAAACTCTTGTTGAAACAGGGGATCGGCCTGCGCCGCGATGAACGCACCTTCCAGTTGGTCGAGCGCCGGCACCAGGATTTCCGGAACGAATTGACCGCCATACGGTCCGAAATAGGCTGGGAGTTTGGGCATAGCTGATTCAGCAAAAATCTCGACCCGATCCGATTCGTCCATCGAAGATCAGAGGGTTCGCACCCGTTGAAATACCTCACGAAGTCGCGCCGGCGATTTGATTCCCGGCGAATCCTCCACGCCCGAATTCAGGTCGACGCCGGCCACACCCAGATCGATTGCCGCGCGGATGTTGCCGGCGTTGATTCCACCTGCGAGCATTATTCTGTCCCGTCCATTCGCCGGCAACCGCGACCAATCGAAGGTCTGCCCGGTCCCGCCGCGTCGTTCGCCGACGACATGGTCGACCACCACGCGGTCGACTCCGGCGTCGAGCCAGGCCGCGATTCCCTCGGTGAGCGCTTCGACGCCAACCGCGCGCCAGATTTCGACTTGCGCGGGCAACGATTGCCGCGTAGTGCGAACATCCTCCAGCGACTCGTGGCCGTGCAATTGCAAAACCGCCAGATCCAGCAGGCGCGCCCATTCGACCAGTTTTTCCAAGGGTTGATCTTGTACGACGCCAACGCGCAGCAGATCGGTTTCGGCGAATACGAATTGAGCGCGCTGCACATCGACGCGGCGAGGCGATCGTTCCGCCAAGATCACGCCGCCGTAGACAGCCCCAACCGCCGCAGCGGCCTGCGCATCTTCGGAACGCGTCAAGCCGCAGACTTTGTGCTGGCCGAAGATCAATCGCTTCGCGGCGAGCGACGGCGTCGCATCCCGCATCAACGCGCTCCCCACCAAAAAGCCATCAGCCTGCCCCGCCAATCTCCGCACATCGTCGTGGTGCGCAAACCCCGACTCGCTGATCACGAGCGTATCGCCTGGCAATTCCGCGGCCAGGTCGATTGTCCGCTGCGGATCGATCGTGAAATCGCGGAGGTTGCGGTTGTTGATCCCCACGATCCGCGCCCCGAGCCGGATCGCGCGTTGCTGTTCCTGCCGATCCGCGATCTCGCTGAGGACCGCCATGCCCCAGCTTGCGGCCAGCGCCGCCAGCTCCTGATATTGGGCGTCGGTCAGGATCGCGAGAATCAGAAGGATTGCGTCGGCGCCGGCCTCGCGAGCCAACAGGATTTGGTACGGGTCGACGATGAAGTCCTTGCACAAGACGGGTTGAGTGACGAGCGCCCGCATTCGCCGCAAGTCGTCGAACGAACCGGCGAAAAAATCGGGCTCGGTCAACACGGAAATCGCGGAGGCGAACGGCGCATAGGCCGCGGCCACCGCAGGGAGATCGCCACTCGCCCGGATCGCCCCTTGGGACGGCGATGCTTGCTTGTATTCCAAGATGTACGCGGGGCGCACCGCGCGCAGCGCCCCCTCAAAGTCCCGATCGGAACGGGTCAGCAGGGCGAGTATTTCGCTGGCAGGCCGCGCGGCTTGTTGCTCCGCAATCCATACGCGACGTCGCTCGACGATTTTTGCGAGGATATCGCTCATATCGCTCCGCCCGAAGGGGCCGCCGTTTCAGCCAACTTTTCCGCAAGCGCTCCGACCGCGCCCGACCGCAACGACTCCAACGCGTCGCGGGTGTTTCTGGGTAGATCCTCGCGGCCAAACAAACTGGCGACCAGCGCCGCGTTCACGGCGACGGCGGCGTTCTCCGCCGGACGACCGCGCCCCGCCAGCACCTCGCGCGAACGCCGGTGACTCTCCTGTGGATCGGGACAGACCAACGGGTTCAAGTCGAACGACTCGAGGCCAAAATCTCCGGGCTCCAACTCATACTCGACGATCGCCCGCGGCGAGACGTCCCAGAGCTGCGTCGGTCCGTGGATCGCGACCTCGTCCAATCCCGAGCCGTGAACAACCAGACCGCGTTCGATCCCCTGCCGCCGCAGGACCTCGGCCATCGGCATCGCCCATTCGGGGCGGGCGACTCCCAGAAGGATCCGCGGCGGCCGCGCCGGATTCACCAGCGGCCCCAGCATGTGAAATATCGTACGGGCCTTGAGCCGCCGCCGCACCGCTGCGGCATGCCGCAAACCCGCGTGGTAGTTCGGCGCGAACAAAAAAGTAATGCCATGCCGATCGACTTGGGATCGGGCTTGTTGCGGTGGAATATCGAAGGGGACGCCGAGCGATTCCAGCAGGTCGAACGAGCCCGAGCTGCTGCTGACCGAGCGGTTGCCGTGCTTGACGATGCGGCAGCCTCCCGCGGCAGCGGTCAACGCCGCCAGTGTTGAGATATTGAGCGTCTGCAGTCCATCGCCACCGGTCCCCACCACATCGGCGAACGGATACTCGGGTTGCGGAAATGGCGTCGCCGATTCCAGAAGGGCTCGGGCCGCGCCCTCCAATTCGTCGGCAGAGACATGTCGGGGGGGAAGTGCGGCGATCACCGCCGCCATCGAAATCTCATCGAGTTCCCCCCGGACCAGGGCGGCGAAGAACGCCTGCGTTTCCGCGGCGCTCCAGCGGCGACCCTCGATCAGCGCTTTCATCAGTTCGTCGGGCGCCGGCGGCGTCATGTGGGCGACTCCCCCAATGCCCATGCCAACGTCCGTTCCAACAAGTCGATCCCTTGGGGCGTCATCACCGACTCCGGATGAAACTGAAACCCGCAAACTCGATCGTCCGGGTGCAGCACCGCCATGACGGTCTCCTCCATCCGAGCCACGACCCGCAATTCCGGCGGAATCCGCGTGCCGGCCAACGAGTGATAGCGGGCGACGCGCAGCGGCGAAGGCATGCCGCGGAACATTCCTTCTCCGGTATGCTCGATCAACGAGGCCTTTCCGTGGAACACCTCGCTGGCGTTCCCCACCAATCCGCCGTAGCTCTCGATAATGCACTGATGTCCCAGACAGATGCCGATCATCGGTACACGGCCGCGCAGGCGCTGGACGAGCTCGGGCATACAGCCCGCTTGGGAGGGGTGCCCGGGACCGGGAGAGAGCACCAATACGGCAGGTGTCTGTTCGGCCAACGCCGCGCAAACGGTATCCGCCGCAACTCGATTCCGGTAGACCGTGACCGCATGCCCCGCGGCCCGAAACTGGTCGACCAGGTTGTAGGTGAACGAATCGAAGTTGTCGACCAACACCAGATTGGCGGGCATCGGCACATTCCTTTTAGCCAACGTGAGCGGCTTGTAGTGCGGCGATGACCGCCGCGGCTTTGGAGCGAGTCTCCTCCGCTTCGGCACGTGGGTCCGAATCGTAGACCACGCCGGCGCCGGCTTGGACTCGCGCCCGGTCGTCGGCCACCAAGGCGGAGCGAATGACGATGCACGTTTCCATATCGCCGTTTCCCAAGAAATACCCCAGTCCCCCGCCGTAGCTGTCGCGGCGTTTCTCTTCCACTTCGCGAATCAACTGCATCGCGCGAACTTTCGGCGCGCCGGTCAGCGTCCCCATATTCATACAGGCCTGGTAGGCATGCAACGCATCGAACTCCCCGCGGAGCTGGCCGACGACGCGGGAGACCAGGTGCATCACATGGCTGTACCGGTCGACCTTGAGCAACTGGGCGATGTGCCGCGTTCCCGGTTCGCAAATCCGCGCCAGGTCGTTCCGCGCCAAGTCGACCAGCATCAGGTGCTCGGCCATCTCTTTCGTGTCGGTCCGCAACTCGAGTTCGATGCGGCTATCGAGATCGAGATGGATCGAGCCGTCGGGGGACTTGCCGCGCCGCCGAGTCCCCGCGATCGGACAGAGCTCGACTTGCCGAGTCCCCTCGGTGAACTTGACCGCCATCTCCGGCGACGCCCCGAACAGCGTGAACGCCGCGTCTTGCATGTAAAACATGTAGGGGCTGGGATTCAGACGCCGCAACTGGCGGTAGGCCCGCAGCGGGTGAGGGCAGGGGAGCGAAAACGATCGGGAAGGGACGATCTGAAACACATCCCCGCACTCGACGTGCTGCTGCAAGCGGCGGACGACCGCCTGGAACTGTTCATCCGAGACATCGGACTCCGCCTCGCCCACCGCCAGCCGCGCCGGCGGTAGATCCACCGCGCTCAGGTTCTGGCACTGGTGCTCCGTCTCACGCAGTTCCTGCTCCAAGCGCCGCCGCTCGTCGTCCTGGTACGTCTCGTAGAACCAACTGCCGATCAGTTGGCTGGTGTGGGCCAGATGGTCCAGGCGAATCAACTGTTCGGCGACGTAAAACCGGTAGTTGGGACAAATTCCGGGCGAGCCCAGCTGCGGGAGCGGCTCGAAGCACTCGATCAAGTCGTAGCTGAACAGGCCGCCGACGAACAACGCCTCGGGAACGTTCGAGTTGATTTGCGTCAGTCGGCGGAGTGCCCGCAGCGGAGTGAATACGGACTCGGCCGCCAGCCTCCGGTCCTCGTCCAAGTCCGCTGGGGGATCTCCATACTCCAAGGTGCATGCCGCTGACGATTCGTCCCACGCGGTATTCAAGTTTCGAGCCAGCGCCCGAACCAGGCGCCGGCCGTTGGGGGTCAACGCCGAAGCCGTCACGCGCCGCCCGACACATTCGATCGTCGCCGCCGCACGGATCAGCAGATAACTTTTGAGATGCCGCTTGCTGTCGATCTCCGCCGACTCCAGCAACAAGCGGTTCGGCTCCCCGCGCACCAGATGATGGAACAGCAGAATCGGATCGTGGTACTCCAGCGGCCGCGTAATCGACTCGAGATGCAGCGAAGGTTTCACGCAGAACTGGGGGAACAGGGAATGAACCCGGGGGGCGGCCCCAACACCTACGAATCTGGAGGGCCGAGACGATCGGAACCGCGAACAGGAGCCGTGCCCAATGTAACCGCATCGAGGGCAAATAGTCCACGGCGGGGCGTTAGGCCCCGGCGTCGCAATAAGAAAGAGGAACAATGGACGACAATTGTTCTACAATTGGAAATGCCGCAGGCTTGCCCTGCGGATCGTTACGCTTCCGGCTAAACGGCGCCCGCAACCCACCCCCCCAGCGCGCAAAACAAGGACGCCGAACAGGGCGTCCTTGTTGAGAGTTTGAATCGACAGCGACTACCGGGTGGCGGCAGCTTCGCGAATCGCCGCGGCTTCCCGAGTCAGCTTGAATTCGGGGCCGGCCGGGAAGTACTGTACGTCGTCCTTCAAGTAGTAGGCGCTGGGCAGGGTTTGGCCCCCGACCGAGACTTGACAGCCGGTAAACAACGGCGCCAACGAAGCGGCGATGACACACGCCAAGGCTGCGAACCGAACGGGTTTGGTGGTTTTCATGCTTGGACCTGCGGCTAGATCGGTCGATGTTGTCGAGTAGTGCGGTGTGCCAGCCCGGACCCAAATGTCCAGACCACGATCGCTTCGGTGGCCAGGCGTTGGGGAGCAGGCCCCAAAGACGCTACAACCGAAATATCCTCACACTGGTTTATCGGACAGGGGCCGGGACAACTTTGAGGTATCGCCGCAAAAACTGTTCGGAATCAACGGATTGGAGATAATACGGCTATCGACGCTGGCACATCGGCACTCGCTGCCCGCTGGCGATCGGGTTATTCTGAGATCGTCGCGCGGGGATCTCGCCTCCGGAATCGCCGCTAGCAGACTTCGCGCGTCGAGCCGTTCGTTTCCCTGGCGAAGAAGAGCCCATCCCATGACGTTGTTTCGCGCTTTGTTGATCGGATCCGCACTGGGTTGGCTGCTGAGCCCAACCGCGTCTGCCCAAGTCCTTCAGGGGCTGAATCAGGATGGTTTGCCGAGTATCCGCTATCCGCAGATTTTTCGCGACTACTACCGCGGCGAGTACAGCAGCGCGGGGCGCGACTTCCGCTCGCAAGCCAACACCGCCTACCGAGACGCCAAGGGGATCTACCTGGATTCGGCCTGCTATTGGGTGATGCAGGGAGAGTGCTACCGCGAACTGGGGGACTTGGGATCGGCGGTCGAGTTGTACGAGCAGAGTCTGAAGCTGTACGGCGAGCTGATCGACTGGGACTCACGGACTCAGTTTCCGCCTCAGATCAATCCCGATCCGTCCGCCTGGCAGACCGCTCGGATCAGTTGGGGGACGCCGCGGCGGCAAGCCCAGATCGCCGCAATTCCCAGCCTCCAAACGTTCTTCGGCAACACCGACGAACAGAATCGGATCATCGCCCAACAGGGAGGTGTGTTGGAGCAGGCGGTCTTTCGCACGGTCGACATGGATGAAGTCATGCGTTGCCTGGGCGTGGCGGCTTACCGGCGCTGGCAATTGAAGGGGGCCTTGTGTCAGCAGGACCCGTTTACGAACCAGATCAACGCGACCGCTGCGCAGAAATTTACGCGAACCGCCTCGCTCTCCGCCGTGTGGAACGGCGTGCTGTTGGGGATCGGCCAGGCCTCGGCGGGCAAGCTGGAAGATGCCAAGGGGACGCTGGAACTCTCGTTGCAGTTCAACCGGACGATGGATCACTCCCTGACGCCGCTGGCTCTGCTGGTCTTGGCGGATATCGCCTGGTTGGAAGGGAATCACTCGGCGGCTCGCGAGATGTATCTGGAGGCGTCGTTCGCCGCCGGCGTGCAGTATCAATACGACCTGATTGGTGAAGCGCTGGCCGGTGCGACCCGCTGCGACCTGCGCGCCCGCAAAGCGGACATCCTCTCCGTGCTCGATCCGGCGTTGCAATGGGCCAACCAGGAGAACGCCGAAGCGCTGGCCGCACGATTGTTGCTGGAGGCTGCCAAAGCTCAGGTCGAAGCCAACCAGTTCGACGCCACCTCGGACCTGCTAACCGCGATGAATCGGCTGGCTCGCGGCAATGATTTGAGCAAAACCCGCTTGGGGACCGAGTACTTCTACCTCACAGCGCTCGTGGCGTTTCGCCAGGGGGAAACTACCGCGGCGCTCACGGCGCTGAACAATGGAGTGAAAAGTTGGGCCAAGTTGGCGCCGCGCGCCTACCAAATCAACTTGACCGATCAATTGCTCAAAGAGCGAACAATGACGCCTCGGCAGGGTGATCTGGTCTACACCGAATTGCTGCGAGATCCGACGGCCGAGGATTGGCTGAGCGATCCGCTGGAGTCCCTCAGTTTCATGATGGTCGATCACAGCGAGTCGATGAAGCTCTGGTTCGATACGCTGGTTCAGGAGCGCAAATACGAACCGGCGCTGGAACTGGTCGAACGGATCCAACGGCATCGCTACGCGGCCAGCCAACCGCTGGGTGGACGCTTGGTTTCGTTGCGGTGGCTGTTGGAGACTCCCGAATCGCTTCTCACAGAAGCTGCGGTCGCCCAACGGCAAGATCTGGCGACACGTTATCCAGATTATGCCAACCTGGCCAACCTGGCCCGGGGCCTGGTTGAACAGCTCCGCGGATTGCCGGCGGCCCCCGAGGCGGATACGCCCGATGCGCAAGCCCAACAGAAGTTGGCGACCCAATTGGCCGAGATCTCGCGGCAACAGGAGGAACTCCTGAGCTGGATCGCTCTGCGGCGGGAACCGGTCGAGCCGACGTTTCGCCGGGCGGTACCGCTGACGGGCAGCGACAGCGTCGTCCCCCCTCGGACCGCGCTGGTCCTGATGCAGGATACGACTCAAGGCATGCACATCTTCAGCGTCCTGGACGGCGTGGTCACGCTCGAGGCGACGCTCAATCGCAAACAACTGGCGAAGGAACTTACTGAGTTGCTCAAGGTGCTCGGCGCCGAGTCCGAGAAGAACGCGGTCGATTTGGCAGAGTTCCCTCCGACCAAATGGCGGCCCGCGGTCGACGAGTTCGCCAAGAAGATCTTCCCCAAGCGCGATTTAGCGTTCTGGGCTGCGCAAGAAGAGATCGTGATCGTCCCGGACGGCGTGCTGTGGTACGCGCCGTGGGACCTGCTGCTCAACCCGACCGATGCCCCGCCGGTGGCGCGGATTCGCTGTTGTCCGCTCATCGCCTTGGCGATTCCGAATGCGGTCGAACCTCCAAGGTTCCCGCGAGCACTATTGGCGGTGGGGAAATTCCCCGATCCGAAACTCGCCCCGGTGATCGACCAGCAGCTGGCCGCCGCCAAAGCCGCATCGCCCTCGCTGGTAGAACGCCGTAGCGTGGATAAGTCGCCTGCGGGAGTGCTGGGCGCTGCCATCGACCAGCTACTGGTCTGGGCGCCGCTGGTCCGACTGGAAGCCAAGAGCCTGATGGATCTCTCGCTGGCGCAGATCGAAGGGGACAAGGCGCCGGGCGACTTCGCGTCGTGGTTGCAGTTGCCGTTCGCGGGCCCGCGCGTGGTGGTGATCCCGTTCTGGACGACGGGCGCCGCCGGGACGCGCCTGGGGGACGGCGAAGAACTGTTCCTGGCCTCGTGCAATCTCCTGGCGATGGGCGCTCAGACTGCGTTGGTCAGCCGCTGGTACACTGGGGTCACCGCCAGTTGTCAGTCGTCGGCGTCGTTCGCACAGCGAGTCGGCGAACAAGGCGGTATCGCCGCCTGGCACGCGTCGATCGCCGCCCTACGCGAAACGCCGCTCGATCTGGGCGAGGGCTCGCGGATGAAGAAGCCCAAAGCACCGGTCGCCGATGCCAAGTCCGATCACCCCTTCTTCTGGGCGGGCTATCTGCTGATCGACACCGGCTGGCGACCCGTTGCGGCCGAAGAGGATGCCGGGGCCGAGGTTGATCCGAACAATCCCGAGGGCGACCCGGGGAAGGACGGGGACCGCAGATGAACGCAAGTCAATGCAAATGATTCAAAGGCAGCCGATTTAATTTACACCTATCCAATGACCCGCGCCTTCGCATGGAGGACGTCGTACCGTCTTGAGGCGCCGCATCCCGCGCTGTTCGTTAGAGGCGCCGCGTCCCCTGCAGTTCGTCAGCGGCGCCGCGTCCCGCGCAGTTCGTTATCGGCGCCTCCCGCGCAGTTCGTTATCGGCGCCGCGTCCCGCGCAGTTCGTTTAACGCCAAGCCGGAGGCGCCGGCTTTTCCGTGAACGGCAATTCAAGCATGCCAGCTTCTCCTGCTTGGCGTGAAACGAAGAACGCGCGACTCTGGGCCGAGCAAGTGCACCCGTTCTGCGGCCAACCACACTATTCCGAGACCAGCGTGAAGCTCAACCCATCGCTGCTACGTAGTGTACATTCGTACACCTGCCCGAGCTGGGGATCGATGTAGTTGATCTGGCCGTGCATGTTGCGGACTCCCAGCCCACGTTGTTGCGCTGGGTCGTTGGCGATTTCCCAGAACCGGGACCAGATCTCGCGTTCGAAGGAACTGGTTTCGGAATTGCTCACGTACGCCGCAGCGCGGATCACCCCTTGCGAATCGACATCCAGAGGATGCCCGCCCGTCAGTCCGTCGCCATCGCCGAAAATCCGCTTGAAGAGATAGAGCGACGTCGCGCGGAGCGCGTCCCCCACTTCAATGTGGGCGTCGCTGAACTTGACGACAAACGCGTCCAAATAAAGCTTCTCGCCTTTGAGCCGGAATTGCTTAGGTTGGCCCATGCGCAACCCGGCGTCGTTGATTTCAGTGAACTCGACCAGGATGAACTTCTCGCCCGTCTCGGGATCGGTCCCCTTCTCTAGGATCTGCAGGCGGGCCAGGCGGTGATCGACCTTGAGCAGCTTATTGGCCAGCGCCAACTGTTCGTTCTGTCGCGCGAGTTCGGCAGCTTTGGCCTGCTGCGCCTGCAACTCCACTGCCTGAGCGTCGAACCTCGCCGAAAGGTCGCTCAGCTGCTGCGTCGCGGCCGCCAATTGGGCCTTGGCCTCTTTGACTTGCAAGCCGGGTTCGATGTAATTGGTATAAGCGAGGTAGCCGCCGTACGAAAACGCCGCCAGCAGCATGATGAGAATGCCGGTCCGCGCCACGCTGTTGGCGGTTTTGACTCCGTCGATGACCTTGCCCATGCCGTATCTCCGTATTCTTTGACGAACAGTTGAGGACAACTGTTCTACTCTGACTGTTCCCGTTTATATCGCGTGGCGAAACCTCGAACTTTCGCCGCGGGACGATAATGTCAGAAGCGCCGAGTGCCGCGACCAGCTCCGCCCGCACGTCCGTCCAATTCGTTAAACTTTGCCTAGGCTGCAGGCTGCCCATCCCACAGCTTCTCCCCTTCGCAGTGTCGCACTGCCGATCCCCCAACCGTATTGGACCCGCAGGGGACTTGGTGTGCAACGGCTTGTGGATTTACTTGGCTGGATAGCGCCTATTAAATCCATTGGCGCGCCAGGTGATTAGCCGATAGGCGCTAGCCTCGGTTCTTTCGTCGGCCTGCAACCGCGGCTAGCGCCGTTCGGCTAAGTCGTGGAACTAAGCAGGACACGCACACGTTGTTCGGTACGCACCATGTCGAAATTTGTTCACCTGCGGCACAAGGCGCCTTCGCAACTCGATCGGCCTCGGGAATTGATCGTCGCTTGTCCACCGATGCAGAGCCACGTCAACCTCTCCCGGATTGTTCGGACGGCCGGTTGCTGCGGGGTTTCCCGCGTGATCGCCTGCGGGAATGCCCGGCTGGATCGTGCGATCGCACGCGATGGGGCCGAATCGGTTCAACTCGAGATCCGCAGAACGCTCGGGCCACCGCTCCAACAACTGAAGTCCGGCGGGCATGTCTTGGTTGGGTTGGAGCAAACCACCGGAAGCCAGTCGCTGTATGACTTCCGGTTCGAGCGTCCAACGGTCCTGGTGCTGGGTCACGAGCGGCTGGGGATCAGCCAGGAGATTCTGGACATGCTCGATCACGTCGTTGAGATCCCGGTGTTCGGCCTCCCCTACAGCTACAACGTCGCCACCGCCGCCACGATGGCCCTGTACGAGTATTGCCGACAGTTTCCGCGTGGGTAAAAGGTGTTCGGAAAGCAGCTGACCGCAGATGAACGCGGATCCACGCGGATGATCGCCAGCGATGTATTGTGCGATCGCGTTTCTTCCGCCTTTGCTGCGGACAATAAACTCTACATTCTCCTACTCGTACTCGTACTCCTACTCGTACTCGGCCCTCAATTTTTCGCCAAGCCATTTGGGAGCTTGGTGGAGGACGCTTTAGTTTCTGTTCGGTTAGCAGCCTGTTGAAATACAAGCTCGCCGCGCGAGCAAGCGGGTCGTATTCGACAAATCGCCCCAATTTTTGACGCACTCGCTGGCGCATCGTGCTGGTATTCGCGTTCTTCAACAGGCTGTTGGCGAACGAACGGTGCCCCTGTCGATCCGAGTACGAGTACGAGTACGAGTACGAGTAGGAGCAGGAGCAGGAGTAGGAGATAGGAGATAGGAGTAGGATTTCGGCCATGCCCGGAAAAACTCGCTGCACGAGCCGGATTTACGGCACGACCGAAGAGCTATCTGCCGGCTGGGAAATACTATCGAGCGGCGGCAGAGTCGATTGACAGACGGGGCGACCACCCGATTTGCTGTGGCGAGCGTCGGGACCAGTTTCGACGGCGGGGGATGGCGTCGCATCTTGGTCTCCCCCGGGAGCTGTCGCCGGATCCGAGGTATCGCTTGCCGAATCCGCTGGTTGACTTCGGGCGTTCAACCAATGCTTGACCGCGCGGGCGGCCTGGCCAGATGCCAACAGCCGATTTCCTAGCCATCCCGTGCCCGCCCACAGACGTTCGATGCGATAAGTGTTGGTGATCCAGCCCGAGGTCGACTCGGAGACAGGACCGGCGAAGTCAAAGGTGTCGTACTGGTCCTGGGCGAACATCCGTTCGATCCACAAATGCATCAGCAGGTGGCCCGGGCTCAGACTCGAGAACTCCTCATCGTAGCCAATCTTAGGTGAATAGTAGGTGCGGCCGGCATGCCAGCCGTATTGGAAGGCGATCTGTTGGCCTCGGTGGACCAAGAACAACAAAGTCAACTCGCGCCGCCCCGCCAACAATTCCGCCTGGCGGCGATAGAATTCGACCATCCCAGGAACTCGGAGTGCGGAACACCCGGCCTTGCCTTTCCAGCTTCGGTCCTCGATTTCGAAACCAGCGGTCAACCACGGATCGACCTCCTCCGGCGACGTTGGTTGCACGACTTGTAGTTCGACGCCCCCCAAGCTCTCCGCTCGACGCAGCATTTTGCCGATCTTGCGGCGAAAATTCCCCGAAAGTTGTTTCTGGTACGCCGTCCAATTTTCGGGAGCGTGTTGACCTCGAAGATTGAGCTGTCCGATCTCGTAGCGCATCGCCGTATCGCATTTCAGTCCGGCGCCAGCCAATGCGGCGACGAGCCGTTCGCTTGTGGACCCGCTTTTGAGCTCCACGAGGTGCAACAGCGGTCGCCAGCTGCCGTGCAAGCCGCGCGCGATCGCCGCATACAACTCCGGATCGTCGGCGTGTTCCGCATCGATCAGCAACTGGGGCGTGGGCGTCCAGTCGCTGTAGAGTTGCTCCCAACAGGGCGCCAATCCTCGCAATCGCCGCGCGACCAGAGGTAGCGCCGCGACCCATCGCCCGGCTCGTCGAACCACCAGGGCTCGACAGGGGAGGCGTGGTGCGAATGTCTCGATCCACTGTCGCAGATGCGGGTAGCGCGCGATCGGTAGATTCTCACCGTCGGCATCGCACAGCGCCTCCCAAGCGCGAGCCAACTCGTCGGATCGCTCGCGATCCTTCAAATCCAACCATTCGTGTTCGTATATCACAGAGGTGCGGCTCGCCGTTCGGGAGGTAGATAACCTGCCGAAAATGTAGCTTGCCCCGACCCGCTTGGAACCAGCAATCCAAAAAGCGGGCAATCGGTCGTCGACCGCGCAAGCCGCACCGGGGTACAAACGGAAACTCTTCGTCGCACCGGCTTGCCGTCGACGGGACGCGCCGCGACTTGCCGCAGCGCACATCCCGCACAACCGGCACAACCGACGCGATGTTCGAAACGAGGCCGCCCGACGCCGGACGCTCAATCGATGCCCAACTGGGATTTCGCGGTTTCCAGGATCCCGCGAATATGCTCGTCGATCTTGGCTTGTTCGTATTCACCCGCCAGGTAGTCGCGTAGCGAAACCAATTTTGCCTGGACGGCGGTCAGTCCTTGCTTGACTCGGTCGGGCAACTGCAACTTGGAGACTTGTGTTTCGATCGCTTGGATCATCTGATTCACGGCGACTTTGAGTTGTTCCGGCGACTGCTTCAACTGCTCCAGGCTGCCGAACTGGTCTTTCATCGGCTTCAACAAATTGGCGGCCTCCGCACCTAACTTGCCAGCCAAGGCTTCGCCTTGCTTGGCCAGCTCGCTAACTGAATCTGAAACCGCCTTGCCGGCAGTTTCCGCCGCTTGCTCCGCCTGATTGAGCTTTTCTGTGGTTTCGTCGCGAGTGCACCCGACAACGGCGATCGCGAAACTTCCGGCGACGGCTGCCATCCCCACGACTCGTTTCAACATCGATCTCATCATCCTGCTCCTTTGGTTTTCGTTGACACTAACCCTTCATTCTAGGAATAATCAACGCGAGCAACAGGAATCACGCCGCAATCGTTCACGACCTGTGGACCTTGAACCGTCAGCCGACGGCGTACGCGGGGGGCGATTGGGGCTGGCGTGCAGTGTAGCACAGTTGTCCCCAACTGTTCGTGCGCAAGTGTATCGAAGAGGTCGCATTCCCGGAGACGCAGAACGCTAAACGCGATTGAGGTTCATGGTGGAGTCCATGTCGCCGGCCTACAAGGCCAGCGTACGGGTTTCCGCCTACCGCCTCACTACGCCTACGCCTTCGGTCTGGCGGGTAAACAATCATTATGGATCAGCGTGCTTCACCGCGTGCACGGTTCCGATCGTCGGGACGCACCGCGAGGCAGAATTTTCCAAGTCTTTTCAACACGATTTTGCACAAGCTGCCATGCACAAAAAAACGACGATTTGGATTCCCGCTTGGGTCGCGTGTATTGTCTGTGGCTTGCTGCCGACGAGTTTCGCGGAGGATCGTCCCAATATTGTCATCCTCTATGCGGACGATCTGGGGTACGGTGATCTGGGTTGCTACAACCTCGAATCCAAAATCCCGACGTCGAACTTGGACGCCTTGGCGCGGGAGGGGCGCCGCTTCACCGACGCCCATAGCTCGTCCGGGATCTGTTCTCCCAGCCGCTACGCCTTGTTGACTGGCCGGTACCACTGGCGAAAGTTCCACGCGATCGTGAACTCGTTCGGCCCAAGCGTCTTCGAGGCGGATGATTGGACGTTGCCCGAAATGCTGCGCGCGGGAGGATATTCCACCGCATGTATTGGGAAGTGGCACCTGGGTTGGAATTGGGATTCGCTGCGGAAGGAGGGGGTCGTTCCGCAGAAACAGGGCGCAAACACCGTGTATCGCCCCGACGACCTCGATTGGCGCCGGCCGATTCCAGAGGGGCCGTGCGCGCATGGATTCGAATACTACTTTGGCGACGATGTTCCGAACTTCCCGCCGTACACTTGGATCGAGAACGATCGAGTCGTCACGGTGCCGACCGAAATGTATATTCCGAATCCGCGACCAGCCGAGGGAGCGCCGGAAGGGCGGCCCGGCCCGATGGCGCCCGGTTGGCGGCAAGATCAAGTCATGCCGACCCTTACCGCCAAGGCGGTTGAATGGCTGCGACAGGCCGCTGCCGACGACAAGCCGTTTTTTCTCTACTTTCCTTTCACGTCACCGCACGCGCCGATCCTGCCGACCGAGGACTTTCAGGGAAAATCCCAAGCAGGTCCGTACGGAGACTACGTCGCCCAGTCGGATGGGACGGTAGGTCAGATTCTTCAGACGTTGGACGAGTTAGGCGTTCGCGAATCGACGCTGGTCATCTTCGCCAGCGACAACGGTCCGGAGACGTACGCCTACGAGCGGATCCGCACTTTCGAGCATCGCAGTGCGGGGCCGCTGCGCGGGTTGAAACGGGACTTGTGGGAGGGAGGTCACCGCGTCCCCTTGATCATCCGCTGGCCGGGGCGCGTCCCTGCCGGGACGGTGTGCGACGGATTGATCAGCCAGATCGATCTCTTCGCGACTCTGGCTGCTATCGTCGGACAATCACTGCCTCCTGGCGCGGCGGGCGACAGCCACGATCAAACACCGCTGCTGTTCGGCCAAGGGGAGAGCGCTCGCAATTCCCTGGTCCATAACACCAACCCCAATCACTACGCGATCCGCAACGGCCAATGGCTGTTGATCGCAGCTCCGTCCGGATCGGTGTCCAAGGTCCCGGATTGGCTCGTCTCGCAGGAAGGCTACGACGAGTCGCCACAAGAGCACGGTCTCTACGATCTGGCGGCGGACTTGGGACAGCGCCGCAACTTGGCGGCCGTGCAGCCCGAGCGCGTGCGAGCGATGCTGGAACAACTCGCCCGCGTCCGCGCTGCGGCCGAGGATCGCTGAACCCTGGCGCAAAAAAGACGCCCGGCACAGGATTAGGTTTCCCCACGAGATATTCTGTCAAGTGGTCGAGGGGTGGGGTAATCTGCGGCGAGGACCAGGCGAAGCGATCTCCTGGCGTGCTATGTACACACGTACACTATTCGACGCTCTTCGGAGCGTCGATCGCCCTCATTCGAGTCAGCTCCTCTGCAAATAGACCAATCCCATAACGGCCCGCCCAGAGTGATGACCAACAGAATGCCGAAGACCATGAGGACTCCCCAATGCCATCGCCGTCGAATTTTTGGATCGCGCGCATTGAGAATCCACCAGTCGCCGACCAAGAAATAAGCGTGCAGTGAAAGCACTGCGATCCATTGGCTGACACACCAGTGCGAAATACTGAAACCAACGGTTGCGGCGGAGGAAATTGCGAGTCCGGCTTCTTCACACTCTTCCCTAAGCAAAGGCACGACGCGAAGGGACGCCACGAGCCAAGCGGCCCCAATCGCCGCGTGCAACACCAACGCCCTGCAGGGCGAGTTCCAGGGCAAACCCCTGGCAGTCGCCAAATCAGGAGCCGCGGTCTCGACAGACTTGCTCCAAGCGAGCCCCGCGGATTTAACGCCGATCGCGCCAATCAATAACGGCTGAAACCAACCGGCAAACGTAGTACCGTAGCATGCGGCATGGACCGTCAACACCCCTAGCGCCACGAGCGCCCATCCGGCCGCTCTTGGCGGCAAAAATCGAATCAGGACGGCAACGGCGACGAAGGCAAAAGCGACGGTTGATATTTGCCTTTGAAGAATGAGGACCGTTGCCATCGAAATTGCCAAGGCCAATGTTCCCAAGCCTGCCAACATGAGCCAAATACTGGCCACTTCGCCGATCCGCCCTTTGAATCTGCGGTGCTTTGTCAGCGGAACGCCCAAAGGGTGGAATCCGGCTACACCAAGGCAGCAAAGATTCACACCAAGTATCAGCATGAGGCTCGTCAACAAAAAATGGAGGTCAGCCATTCTGATAGCTCCCTTTCTCCCGCGGGGCTAATTGTTGCCGCAATGCCTCGCGCGCCACTTCCAACTTTCGATTCGGCAGTCCAGCCACAAAGCAGAGTGTCAACGCGGGCGACGTGAACAGGCTGGCGAGAAACCAAATGACACCGCAATATCCCCGCGACTTTGCCACGACACCCACCAGGACCGCGCAGGTCACCGTAATCAGTAGGTCGCGAATCAATGGCTTCAGCACCAGGACGACCTTACCAAACTCATCCTCGATATTACCCTCAAACATCTTGGTGCTCCAGGTGAAGGATGGATTGGTAATAAGCCAACCGTTCTGCCAAGTCGGCCTGCTGGCGACTGCCGAGGCGTCGGAACCGGAAACCGATCGCATACGGGCAATCATCAATCCCTCGGAAATACAAGTGATGCACAGCCCAGCCCGGAATCTTTGGTTTCCGGTATCCCAGGATTGCCAAGTAGGGGACCGTCACGATGGACGGCGACGAGATAATTGACTGAATCCACCAGGTGACCAATGGAATATACTCGTCGCTACGCCGCCCCTCAAATATCACGGATGTCTCGAGCACGTGGATTCGCCCGCGCCCTGTCAAGCGCACTGGGGTGTACGTAGAAAACGCAGTGTGAAAAGACACGTCGTAATACATTGGGTCAAGGTCGGCGAATTCGAGCTGCCGTTTGGAGTTCAGCGATTTCAAAGCACTGTGGATTTGCGGCGAGATATTGCGAGCAAAGGACTTGGCACCGCTGCGCATGCCCGAGAGTCAACAAGGTATTGGCGTGCAGCAAGATTGCCTCAAAGTTGTACGGATCGAGTTCCAAAGCCACGGCAGATTCCACCGCGGCTTCCAGCGTATCTCCTTCCGTCAGCAGCGCGCGAGCCAAACGGACATGCCAAGTCGCGTCCATTCTGCTAAGAACCGCATGTCGTCTCAAGACCTCGCTCCGTTTTACCTCGACAATAGTAAGCTCCAATGCCAACAGTTCGGATTGGACATGCCGACGCCGAGCTAACAAGAGACCGATGGCATAGGCGAACACGACCATCCACAAGGTCAACCCAAAGTGATACCATTGTTCAAAAAAACTATCCGACCGGGCCGTCCATGGAAGTAAAGACCGTAGTGGAGCGATGATCCATAGGTCGGCGATCAGTGCGAGCAATAACGAGAACGCACACAATCCGAGTCCCGTGGCAATCCATCGCCAGCGATTCGACGCTTCCCCCCTCCAGATCGACGAGACGCCAGCGAGCCCTACTAATCCGGGAACAAGCCCCGTGGGCAAGAAGGCGAAAAGTGTTACAGTCCAAAGCCGAAAAGAGAGAGCCTCCAATTCAAGTCTCTTTCGAGCTTCGTAGCTCGTCGCAACGGGCAGTCCGGTTTCGTGGTACGCCCAAATCGTTCTCACCGGACGCGAATGGCCCAACAGTGGCTGCAAGCACGCTTTGAGCTCGGTGGCACTCCCGGGACGTCCTTGAATGTCTTTACTCAGTAAGGCCAGAATCAAGTCAACACAAACTTCGATCCGATCGTCGCTTCCCGCGATCGCGGTGAGCGGCTGCGGTTCTTGGAAGAGGATTGCCGACCGTAGCTCGTGTATGTTACTTCCTGGAAACGGCCGGTGCCCGGTCATCAATTCGTAAAGAATAACTCCCAATGCCCAAAGATCGGAGTGCGCCGTAGCGCGACCTCGAATCTGCTCGGGCGCCATGTAGGGCCACGTGCCGGCAACTTCACCGCACCATTGCATTCCTTCCGTCGTTCGGCCGACACCGAAGTCAGTCAGCAGATAGCGGACCGAACGAGACGATTGATCCACGAGGACATTGGACGGCTTTATGTCGCGATGGATGATTTGCCGTTCATGTGCATGTTCCAAGGCCGATGCCAGCTGCCATGCCAGATCGAGCAATGAACCTGCGTCCCATCGCTTGGGCGGAGCGTCCGCCAGGGCCCCACCACGGATATACTGCAGAACCAAATAGACATGGGCACCCGTAAAATCAAAATCATGCAAACGGACAATATTCGGATGGTTCAGTTGGGAAAGTAGCTTCGCTTCCACTATGGTCGATATGTTCGACAATTTGACGTTGATCACCTTCAACGCAAAGGCCTGCAGCGAATCGGCGATGCTTTCGACTTTGTAGACAGTTCCGAAGGCGCCGCGACCCAAGAAGTCGGTTATCCGATATCGATCGCCAACGACTGACCCCAGTTCATACGATTCTGATTGGCTCTCCGGCGCCCACGTAATTGTATCGGCTCGTATGTTGGACATCTCGCTTGACTCGACGCTGCACACACGGAATTGGTTGAAACACGCCTTTTGGAAACCCTCATTGCGGAGCGTTCCAGAGATCGGGATACGTATTAGTCTCGAAGCTTGGACTTGAACCCGCAACCAGGGAGCAGAACTTTCACATTTGTCCCCGGGCAACGATCAGCGCCTCGAAATTGGCTTAAAGCCACGAATCGAGCAATCCAGGCGCAATTGGCGATACTGGTGCCGCCCGAAGGTATTCGCGGATCACTGCCCACTGCGCGAAAGCACATTTTCGTCCAACCGCAGGTAATTCTCGCTAAAATGGCAAGTGGAAATCGCCGTGTAATGCACGCGCGCTCGTTGCGACACAAAACTACGGAGGTAAAGATCTTGACGGTGGAGAAGCTCATTTACGCAATCGCGATCACGTTGGGATGGCTTACGTTGGGGGCCCCGACTGCCAGCGCGTGGCAGGCAACGGAACCGCCGCCGGCGGGTGAAGTGCATTTTAATCGCGACGTTCGCCCCATCCTCTCGGAAAACTGTTTTCGTTGCCACGGCCATGAGCCGAAGCAACGCGAGGCCGGACTGCGTTTGGATGATCGGGACGCCGCGATCCAGTACGGCGCGATTCTTCCCGGCGATCCCGCGGCCAGCCTGTTGGTGGAGCGGATCTTCGAAGCCGACGCGGATCTGCGAATGCCGCCGGTGGAGAGCCACAAGAGCTTGAGCGAAACGCAAAAGGAACTGTTGCGCCGCTGGATTGCGGAAGGAGCGGAGTACGAAGGGCATTGGGCCTATCAACCTCCGAAGGCTCCGCCGTTTCCTCGGTGCGAGCCGTCGATTTCCAACCAGATTGATTATCACATCGACGCACAAATCCACGACCTGGGCCTGGCGCCTGCCCCACCCGCCGATAATGTGACGTTGCTGCGACGCGTCTATCTCGATCTGGTCGGCTTGCCACCGCCAGTCGATCTGGCCCAACGTATTGCTGCGGAACCCAACCAGGACTGGTATCCCGCGGTGGTCGAGCAACTATTGGCGTCTCCCCATTACGGCGAACGGATGGCGAGCGATTGGCTGGATGTGGTGCGGTACGCCGATACCGTGGGCTACCACGGCGATCAGAATCAAAATGTCTTCCCGTACCGCGATTGGGTGATCGACGCATTCAACCGCAACATGCCGTTCGATCAATTCACCGAGTATCAACTGGCGGGGGATTTGATCGAGAATCCCACGACCGAATCGCTGGTGGCTAGTTGCTTTAATCGTCTGAACATGATGACGCGGGAAGGGGGGGCGCAACCGAAGGAGTACTTGATCAAATATGCCGGCGATCGAGTCCGCACAGTCTCCGCAGCCTGGCTGGGAACGACGTTGGGGTGCGCCGAGTGCCATGATCACAAGTTCGATCCGTTCACGATGCGGGACTTCTACAGCATGGCGGCGTTCTTCGCCGACTTGCGGCAGTGGGGGGTCTATCAGGATTACGGTTACACCCCCAATCCCGATCTGCGGGGCTGGTCGAACGATCACCCCTTCCCTCCGGAAATCCAAGTCGACGTGCCGTATCTCCACCGGCGGATCGAGCGCTTGTCACGCGAAGCAACCGAGCACTGCCGGCAGGCTTGGCGTCCAGCGGATGCATCCCCCAACTTGCGGGCGGCCCGCGATCGTTGGCGAAATTCTTTGAGCGAATTCCTGGCCGCGGCGCCGAGCGGCTGGCGGCGCGTCGTCCCCTTGACCGCTCGCGATGCCAAAGGAGAGCCGTTGTCGCTGGAGTCGGCGGAAGGACGCCTGCACGTCGACAGAAAAGGCAATGAACCCGTCGTGTTGACCTTGTCCACGTTGTATCCCATTCAATCCCTGCGATGGAACCTCCTGAGCCACGACGGCCAGAGCCGCACCGCGCTCCCCCCGCCCGCGGGGGATTTTCGCCTGCAATTGAGTCTGGCCCTCGTCGCTGGCGAATCGGCAGGAAAAAAAGTCGACATCGACTTTGCAGACGCCCAACCCGTACGGCCTCGATATGCCAACACACATGAGATCCTGGGAGTTGCCGACAACTGGGTGGTACCCGGGGACGCTCCGGCCGGCAGCAGCGCCGTCTGGAGATTGGCACACCCGGTGCATTTGACGGAAGGGGAGCTCCTGGAAATCCGCATTGCCGGATCGTTGCCCCCGCGCTTTGAGCTGCAGATCTCACCGCTCGTGCCTGACGACTTGCTGTCCCCCGACGATTGGGGGATCGACCTGTCGGCGATCGACGGCGATCCGTTGGATGCAAATTGCCAAGCCTGGTTGGCGCGGCAGGCCACCCGCGCCGGTGTGCTCGGGAGCGACGCCCGGGCGCGGTTGCACAACATCGAAGCGGACATCCGAGAGTGCCGACGCGGCCAGGCTCCCGTGCAGATATCGCAGCCGATGGAGCCGCTGACGACTCGCGTCCTTCCACGGGGCAACTGGCAGGATGAAACGGGAGAGATCGTCGAGCCGGCCGTGCCTGTTTCGTTGCGACGTGACGCCGCCGCCTCGGAGCACCGCTTGACGCGCTTGGACCTGGCCCGTTGGCTTACTTCGCCCGAGAACCCGCTGACGGCTCGCGTTCAAATGAACCGGCTTTGGAAACATTTTTTCGGCGTCGGACTCAGTCCGGTGCTCGACGATCTCGGGATGCAGGGTCAGTATCCGTCCCATCCTGCCGTGTTGGACACGTTAGCCCTCGAATTCCAGGGGAAAGGTTGGGACACCAAGCATATGGTTCGTCAGATGGTTTTGTCGGCCGCATACCGTCGCTCGTCCACGCCGGACGCGCGGATGCAGGAATTGGACCCGGCGAATATCTGGTTGGCTCGGCAAAATGCCCGCAGATTAGAGGCCGAAATCGTCCGCGATCAAGCGTTGGCCGTGTCGGGATTGATCGACCTGGAAATGGGCGGTCCATCGGTATTCCCCTATCAACCCGAGGACTATTACGCCCACCTGCAGTTTCCCGACCGACGCTACGTTGCTTCCGCGGACGAGCGGCAATATCGGCGCGGCGTGTACATGCATTGGCAGCGGACGTTCTTGCATCCGATGCTGGCGGCATTTGACGCCCCCAGTCGCGAAGAGTGCACTGCGCAACGCACGCAAGCCAACACACCCTTACAAGCACTAACGTTGCTCAACGATCCGACGTTCGTCGAAGCGGCCAAGCATCTGGCGCTCCGCGGACTCGGCGAAGCCTTCGCGTCGGATGGCGAACGAATCCATTGGCTGGTCTGGCAAGTGTTGCAACGTCCCGCCTCGCCCGGTGAACTCCATGAACTCACCGCATTGCTGGCCGGTGAACGGACTCGCTGGCGCGCGAACACTGCCGACGCGAAGGCACTGCTGGCGGTTGGCTTACGGACCCCTCCGGCCGATGTGGACATCGTCGAGGCGGCTGCGTGGACGAGCCTGTCGCGGGCGCTGTTGAATTTGCATGAGAGTCTTACTCGGTATTGAGCCCCCTGATGGAACCGTACGAACAACTCCATTCGCAGCTGCAGCGCCGAACGTTCTTGGGCCGCGCCGGCATTGGACTCGGGGCAACCGCCTTGGGGATCTTACTGCGCGGCGAATCGAGGGGCGGCGGATCGCGGGGCGGCGAATCGTGGGGGCGAAGTTTAGCGGTTGGGGGAGGCCCGCACGCCGCGGTGATCCCCCCTTCCTCCGGCCGCGCCAAGCGGATCATCCACTTGTGCCTGGCGGGCGGACCGTCGCAGCACGAGAGTTTTGATTTCAAGCCCAGGCTCCAGGAGTTGCATGGCCAACCGTTTCCCGAGTCGATGACCCAGGGTCAACAGTTGGCCCAACTGCAGAACACGGAGCTCAAAGCGCGCGGGTCGTTCGCCAAGTTCCGGCGGTGCGGCCAGGCGGGTTTGGAGATCAGCGAGCTGTTTCCGCACGTCGGTTCGATCGCCGATGAGATTTGCGTTCTGCGTTCACTCTTCACCGAACAGATCAACCACGACCCGGCCCACGCGTTTTTCAATTCGGGATCGATCATCAAGGGCCGTCCCAGCATGGGGTCGTGGCTGCTGTACGGGTTGGGATCCGAGTCTGCGGATCTTCCGGGATTCGTCGTGCTCGCTGCACGGAGCCGCGCCGGCGGCGCCCAACCGATCTCCGCCCGGCAATGGTCGGCGGGCTTTTTGCCCAGTCGGCACCAAGGCGTTCAGTTCCAAACCAAAGGGACGCCGGTGCATTACCTCGACAATCCCCCCGGCGTCGATCCGATGGCCCAACGCCGCCTGATCGACATCGTGAATCGGCTGAATCGTTCGGCCGCCGATACCCGTCGCGATCCAGAACTCGAGACGCGAGTCGCCCAATACGAGCTGGCGTTTCGCATGCAAACGTCCATCCCGGAGCTGGCCGACTTCGCCGACGAATCGCCGGAAACCCTGGGGCTGTACGGCATCCAAGATCCGCGCGACGGCAGTTTTGCCTCCAGTTGCTTGATGGCCAGGCGCTTGGTGGAGCGAGGCGTGCGCGTCGTCCAAATCTATCACCGCGCCTGGGATCACCACGGAGGGATCGAAAAAGAAATGCCGATCGCCGCCGGCGAAGTCGATCAGGCCAGCGCCGCCTTAGTGCTGGACCTCAAACGCCGCGGTTTGCTGGACGATACGCTCGTCATCTGCGTCGGCGAATTCGGACGGACCCCGATGGGACAAGGGTCGGGGCGCGACCATCACATCCTTTCGTTTTCAGGCTGGCTGGCGGGAGGCGGCATTCGCCCGGGTGTGGCTTATGGGGAAACGGACGAACTCGGGTATCGGGCCGTGGTCAATCCGCTCAGTGTCCACGATCTGCACGCCACGCTCTTGCATCTTTTTGGCATCGACCACACTCAGTTGACTTACAAGTACCAGGGCCGCGACTTCCGCCTGACCGATGTCAGTGGGAATGTGGTGCACGACATTCTGGGCTAGCAGCCTGTTGAAAAGCCAGCCGCCTGGCGCTAGCCTGCGGTTCCACCGAACCCAGCGTGACCAGAAACCGCAGGCTAGCGCCAGGCGGCTGATGGACACGTGCCGGCAAACTACTGACTTGCCGGTCGGTGCGAACTTGCCATAGACTGAAGAATCAGAGCACGTCTCAATTCCATAATCATTCGCGGAAGTGGCGAACTGATGCAAACAGTAAAAATAGTTGTTTGGCAGGACGGTGAAGACTGGCTGGGCTACCTGCAGGAATACCCCGATTATTGGACTCAAGGCGAAAGTCTTGATGACTTGAAGGAGCACCTTAAGGAGCTGTACGCCGATCTTTCGGGCGGAGCAATTCCCGGCGCGCGACGCGTTGAGGACCTGATTGTTTCATGAAACGCATTGATCTGATCCGAACCGTTGAAAGCATCGGGTGCGTGTTGATCCGACATGGTGCAAAGCACGATTGGTATCGCAACCCTGCCACGGGAGTTTCGCAACCAGTTCCGCGTCATCGCGAAATCAAGGAACATCTCGCACGTCACATTATTCGAATGCTCAGCATTGAACAGGAACGTGATGCCGAGCGAACATGATGGACATTTTCGCTATCGGCGCTTCGCGCCTAGCTGTCGATCGGTTCGCCACTGTTGATAGACAATCTGCGGAAAGTACCAGGCGTCTTTGGCGTAACGCTTGACCAGTCGCTGCGGCTCGCTGCACATGCGATAGAACCATTCCAGACCACAGCGTTGCATCCACCGCGGCGCACGGCGACGGTGGCCGGCCAGGAAGTCGATGGTGGCGCCGACGCACAACGCGACCTTGACTTGCAAGCGATCGCGGAATTGATGGATCCAGATTTCTTGTTTGGGCGCCCCGAGCCCCACAATGAGCATCTCCGGTCGCACGGCGTTGATGCGATCGACGATTTCCCGGTTTTCCACCGGATCCTTTTCGAAGCCCAACGGCGGACTGTAGCAGCCGACCACGCGAACCGCGGACCAACGATTTTCGATACAGGCCGCTGCCTGGTCGGCAACTCCCGGAGCAGCCCCTAGCAGAAACACGCGGAGCGGTGCGCACTGCTCGGCCCGCGCGAATGTTGCCGGGACCAGGTCGGAACCTGCCACGCGTTCCGGCAGCGGCTTGCCCAAGAGCCGGGAGGCGAGGACCAGAGGAAAACCGTCCGCCAATACCAGGTCGGCCTCGGCGTACGATTTGCGCAGCGAGGCGCTTTCCCGCAACAAGAGGGTGTGGTCGACGTTCGGCGTGACGACGTACCGGCAGCGGAAGCTCAGGTCTTGCACCCACTCCAGAACCTGGGAGACCGCCTCCCCCTGCGTCAACGGATCGATCTCGGCGCCGAACAGCGTCTGGCGCCGGTGGGAACTCGGTGATGTCCGGGTCTGCAACACGAAAGAGTCTGCGATCAGGTGGGAAGTTCGGTTATTCGCATGGCAACGGGGCAATCCAACTGTAGGTCGCGAAGGGACGCGGAGCGTGGCGAGCGGTTATTCGGATCGTAGCGGGAGAGCCGCCTGCGCCGATTCCGCCGGCGGACAATTCCTTGGAAAACGCATTTTCCCTTTGGAACTGGCGGACTTGAAACCAAGCATTGGGATATGAACCACGTCACGAGTTTGCGCCGCTGGGCCACCGGTGCCTGGGGGCAACGCGCTTTTCGCTGGGCCACGACGCCCTACCGCTGCACGCGTCATTGGCAGTGTGTGCGCCGACAGAATTACCCGATCTCGATTCTGTTTTACCATCGTGTGGCCGATCGCCAGCCCAACCCGTGGACGATCGATAACGCCTCCTTCCGCGAGCAGTTGGACTGGTTGCAAGCCCGTTTTGATTTGCTCGGTTTGGCGGAGGCCCAGCGGCGGATTCGTGAGGGAATCAGCCCGCGGCCCGCCGTCTGCATCACGTTCGACGACGGCTACGCGGAGAATTTGGAACATGCGATTCCGCTGCTGCTGGAGCGACGGATCCCCTGTACGTACTTCGTCAGCTGGTCCTATGTCGCCCATCAGCAACCTTTCCCGCACGACGTCGCACGCGGTGCACCGCTGCCGGTGAATTCGGAACGATCGATTCGAGGCATGGCGGAGGTTGGGGTGGAAATCGGCAGCCATTCCTTGACGCACTGCGACTTTGGACGGTTGGACGATCCCGCGAGATTGCAGTCCGAACTGGTCGATTCGAAGCGGTGCATCGAAGATTGTACCGGTCGGCCGGTTCGCTACTTCGCATTCCCCTACGGCCAAAGAAACAACTTGAGCCCGTCGGCCTTTGCGGTGGGCGCTGCTGCCGGGTATTCGGCGATGTGTTCCGCCTATGGCGGTTACAACTACCCCTGTACGAACCCTGTTCATTTGCAGCGGATCCACGGCGACCCCTGCCTCGAACACCTGAAGAACTGGTTGACGTTTGATCCGCGGATCGAACGCCTGACCGCTTACGACTGGGACGCCGATTGTACGCCGTCTACTTGCGAGCCGTTGGATGTCGCTCCCATCCCGACCGGAGTGGAATGAGGTCATTATGAATCATGCCCCTACCGTACGCCCGAAGTTGACTGGCGTCGAACGCCCGCTCAAAACCATGTTCCTGCTCACCAGCATGCCGATTGGGGGTGCGGAGATTTTGCTCGCCAACCTCGTCCGGCGTTTTCAGCGGCAGCGGATTGAGCCGGAGATTGCCTGCCTCAAGGAACCGGGCTTCTTGGGCGAGGAGTTGTCGGCCGAAGTCCCCGTTTTTTCGGGGCTGATCCGTCACAAGTACGACGCCTGGGTTGTGGGCCGGTTGACTCGGCTGTTTCGCGAGCGACAGATCGATTGCGTGGTGACCGTCGGAGCCGGGGACAAGATGTTTTGGGGGCGGCTGGCCGCGCGGCGGGCGGGTGTCCCGGTCGTCCTGTCGGCGTTGCACTCGACCGGCTGGCCGGACGGTATCGGCCGACTGAATCGGCGCTTGACGCGCTACACCGATGGATTCATCGCGGTGGCGGCCGAACACGCACGCTTCCTGCGGGAGGAGGAGCATCTCCCGCCCGACAAGGTATTCGTGATTCCCAACGGCGTGGACACGGTTCGCTTTCGATTCGATCCGGAGGCGCGGGATCGGGTTCGCGAAGAATTGGGGATCGGCCCGACCGCTCCGGTGGTCGGAATCGTCGCTGCGCTCCGTCCGGAAAAGGACCATGAGCTATTTCTGCGGGCCGCCCACTCGCTGGCGCCCCGACTGGACCGAGTCCAATTCCTGATCGTCGGGGATGGCTCCCTCCGCCGGATGCTGGAACAACTCTCCGGGCAGCTGGGCTTGGCCGACCACGTGCGTTTTCTTGGCGCCCGCGACGACATCCCGCAGGTCCTCTCGGCAGTTGACTTATTTGCGTTGACCTCGCACAACGAGGCAAGTCCTGTTTCGATCTTGGAAGCCATGGCTTGCGAGCGGCCCGTGGTCGCCCCCCGCGTTGGCTCGATCCCCGATACGGTGATCCCGGGGCATAACGGCGAGTTGTTCACGGAGCGGACTTCGTCGGCGATCTGCAAGATTTGGCGCGAGATCTTGCTCAATCCGGAACAGGCCGCTGCGATGGGAACCGCGGGCCGCGCCACCGTCCTCCGCCAAGGGTCCCTGGACGCAATGGTCGAGGGCTACGAACATCTGATCTGGGATCGGGCCAGTCAAAAGAAACTTGGTCGCCGCCGAACAGGGCGAAAATAAGCCTCGCCAACCTCCCCATACGATCCGCGCTCGGACCGCCAGGGTGGATCCTTCGCCGGCGGCTGATGGTTCAACATCCCTTATTGGGTGGGGGCAACGCGGACGGAACCCGCGTTCGGCAAATTCTGGTTCGAACGCAAATAGGCCAACAGGTCGTAGATCTCGTCACGGCTGAAGGTATCGAGCAATCCCTCCGGCATCAGCGAGATCTCTGAGGGCCGCTGTTCCTCGATCTCTCCGATATTCACGGAGATCAACTTCCCTGGGTTCATCATGTCGGTCTGCACCATGAAGTTATCGCCGTTGAGATTGGCGACTCGCCCCGTCACCGTCCGGCCGTCGCTGAGGGTAAAACGGGTTGAACGATACTGGTCGGAGACCGCCTTGTTGGGCTCCAGCAAGGAACTGAGCAGATCTTCGCGCGAGTAACGTCGCCCAATCCCGCTGAGGTCCGGGCCCACAAAGCCTCCTTGTCCATTGAACCGGTGGCATTTGAAGCATTGGGCCAAGGCAAACAACTTTTGGCCGTTGCCCAAGTCGCGGTTCTCCAAGGCGGTTTCCAGGTTCGGAGTCAAGTCGTCCATCGTCCATTTTTGCACGAGCGGTCGAGCCTTCAGTTCGGCGTACGGATCCTGCGTGGGAGGCTCCTGGGCAAGTTCCGTTTGGAATCGAGCCCTCTCCTCCTGGCTGAGCGCTGCGATCGCCTGTTCGCGAATCGCACGGATGTAGCCGCTGAACGAGTTGCCACCGTACAACTTGGCCGCCTCCAAGAACCAGGCAAAGTACTGGCGGCGCAGCGCGTCGGTCCAATCCTTCCGACACACTCCCAGGACTTCGGCGTAGTGCATCTGCTCCTCTTGCGTTTGGGCAGCCCGCAGGAGTTGCATCGCGCGGGGGACCAATTGAGGCGCGTCGGCGGCGGCCAGCAAACGCGCCAGTTCCCGATCCACCCAGGCATCTCCGCTGGGGAATTTTGAATCGACGTGCTGGATGGCCTGTTGTCCGATACGGACATCTTGCGGAAACCGAAGGGCCAATAACGCGTAGCCGCGCAACAGATCGAGTCGTTGTTGTTGGTCGAGCGTCGCCCAATCCAATCGCATCAACGCCGCCAAGGCGGAAGGAGCCAACTCCGCGGCTTGGGTCCGCGCGACCGCCATCACGCTTTGCAGAATCGTGTGCGGATCGTCAGCGGCTGCCAGTCGATCGGCCCAACTCGTCGGCGGTTGTTTTTCCAGGGCCGTGCGAGCTGCGAAGCGAATCCACCGGTCGGGGCTCGCCAGGTGGGGC
>JBGSLW010000195.1:0-7035 GCA_041740495.1 Pirellulaceae bacterium | reverse complement strand
AGGGCGACTTCGATTTGGGCGGCGCGGAGGGCGGCGATTTTCTCGGCGGCGGTTCCCTTGCCGCCGCTAATCACGGCGCCGGCGTGTCCCATCCGTTTGCCGGGGGGAGCGGTCTGGCCAGCGATGAACGCGGCGACCGGTTTGGTGACATGGGCGCGGACGAATTCCGCGGCTTGTTCCTCCGCGTTCCCGCCGATTTCACCGATCATCAAAATGGCTTCGGTTTCCGGGTCGTCCTGAAACCACTGCAGGGCATCGATGAACGAGGTCCCCACGATCGGGTCGCCGCCCAAGCCGACGCAGGAGGATTGCCCCAGCCCTAGTTTGGATGTTTGCCAAACGGCTTCGTAGGTCAAGGTGCCGCTGCGGCTCATGATTCCGACCTTGCCGCGCTGGTGGATGTAACCTGGCATGATCCCGATCTTGCATTCGTCCGGGGTGATCACCCCCGGGCAATTGGGGCCGATCAAGATCGAGTTCGAGCGTTTGACGTTGTCGTAGACGCGGACCATGTCCAGGGCGGGGATTCCTTCGGTGATCGCCACGATCAACGGCAAGCCGGCGTCGAGCGCTTCCAGGATCGCATCGGCCGCGAAGGGGGGAGGGACAAAGATCATCGTGGCGTCACAGCCGGTGGCGTCCCGAGCCTCCTGGACGGTATCAAAAACCGGCAACCCATCGAAGGTCTGTCCCCCTTTGCCCGGGGTGACGCCGCCGACCATTTGGGTCCCGTAGTCGCGGCAGCCGCGCGTGTGGAACGCGCCCGAGTCGCCGGTGATGCCTTGGCAAATGACTTTGGTGTTCGAGTTGACCAGAATGCTCATCGGTGCGCAGCTGACTAGGGGTTATCAATAATTTCCCGGAGATCCGCCAGGGACTCGCACGCGAGCGCGTGGCGGCTGAGAGGGAAGCTCCGTGTTCATGCGGACTTCACCGCGGCGACGATTTTCTGGGCGGCATCGGTCAAGTCATCCGCCGTGATGATCGCCACGTCGCTTTGTCGGAGAATGCGTTTTCCCTCTTCGACTTCGGTTCCTTCCAAGCGGACCACCAACGGAATCTGAAAGCCGACCGTCTTGGCTGCGGTGACCAGGGCGGTGGCGATCGTCGAGCAGCGCATGATTCCGCCGAAGATATTGACCAGGATCCCTTGCACGTGCGGATCGGAGAGGATGATTCGAAAGGCTTCGGTGACCTGATCGGCGTTGGCGCCGCCGCCGACATCCAAAAAGTTGGCGGGTTGGCCGCCGTGGAGCTTGATGATGTCCATCGTGCTCATCGCCAGTCCGGCGCCGTTGACCAGGCAGCCGATATTCCCTTCCAGCTTGACGTAGCTGAGACCGGCGTTGGCGGCGCGGACCTCGGACTCTTCTTCCTCGGACAGGTCCCGCAGGCCCGCCAGGTCCTTGTGCCGGAAGAGGGCGTTGTCGTCGAAGGTGACCTTGCTGTCGAGCGCGATCAGCGCACCCGACTTCGTGATCACCAGCGGGTTGACCTCGAGCAAACTGCAATCGAGCTCGACGAACAGGCGGCAAAGGCTCTTGAGGAATCCATCGGCGGCGCGAGCGGTGGGTCCGCTGATTCCAAGTTTCTTGCAGAGCTTGCGAACTTGGAAGCTTTCCAATCCGATCGCCGGGTCGAAGTGTTCCTTGAAAATTTTCTCGGGGGTCTCGGCGGCGACCTTTTCGATTTCGACTCCACCTTCACGGCTGCACATCAGCACCGGCCGTGCGGCGGCCCGATCCAGGACCACGCCCAGGTAAAGTTCGCGGTCGATGTCGCACCCGGTTTCAATCAGGACGCGTTGAACGCGACGCCCTTCCGGACCGGTTTGCAGCGTGACCAGGTGGTTTCCCAGCATCCGTTCGGCGACTTGCCGCGCTTCGTCGGCGGAGCGGACCAATTGGACGCCGCGCTGCTGGGGATTCTCCCGGAAAGCGCCCTTCCCTCGCCCGCCGGCGTGGATCTGGGCTTTGACAACGGCGATGGGGGACTGCAGCTCGTGGAAGGCAGCTGCCGCGTCGGCGGAGGTCGTGGCGACCCGATGCGCCAGAACCGCCACACCGAATTTCTCGAACAGCTGCTTCCCTTGGAATTCGTGGATCTTCATGCCGGCTGGAATTCTCGGGTTAGCGTTTCGAGAACTGGACGCCGCGGCGAGCCCCTCGCAAGCCGTACTTCTTCCGCTCCTTCATTCGCGAATCGCGCGTGAGAAAGCCCCCGTCCCGCAACGGTTGGAATAACTCGGGGTTGTAGCTGACCAACGCTCGCGCCAAGCCCATCTTGCAGGCGCCGGCCTGCCCGGTGGAGCCTCCCCCTTCGACCGAGATGGCGACGTCGACCGATTTCGATTGCTGGACGACGTCCAGAGCATCGGTCACCGCGCGGCGATCGCGATCGTTCAGGAAATATTCGTTCAAGTCCCGGCCGTTGACCGTGACCTTACCCGCCCCCGACGCGACCCGCACCCGCGCGACGGAAGTCTTCCGCCGACCTGTGCCGATGGCATGCCCCGTAACCGCATCTTTCTTTACACGCGCGACCATGGCTCAACAACTTTCTCTACAAACAATGGACGACTGGAAATGAGATCCAAGGAGCCTGGCCGGCGCTCAATCCCGACGGGGCCCCGCGAAATGGACAAATTCGAATATCAGGAAACGACGTACGGCTGCGGGTTCTGTGCCGCGTGCGGGTGTTCCGTTCCGGGGTACAGTTTCAATTTATCCAACATCTTGACCGCCAACTTGTTCTTGGGAAGCATGCGGCGGACCGCTTCGCGCAGAATCAATTCGGGTCGCTTCTGCAATCGCTTTTCGGCGTTCTCCGTGCGCAAGCCGGTGTATCCCGTGAACCAGGTGTACGTCTTCTCCGACCATTTCGTTCCGGAGAATTGGACTTTGTCGCAGTTGATCACGACGACAAAGTCGCCCGTGTCGACGTGCGGTGTATACGTCGGCCGATGCTTGCCCATCAGGATCACGGCGAGCTGCGAGGCCAGTCGACCGACAACCTGGTTCTCGGCGTCGATCAGCCACCAGTTTTTCTCGATCGAGTCGGCTTGCGCAACAAACGATTTGGTACCGGCCACGAAATTATCTCCCTTGGAACCGATTCTCAGAATACAGGCTTTGCTCTTCGTCCTGCGGCGGGCTTGCGCCAGCACGGGTCCAGGCAACGGACAGACGAAAGCGCCGAATCGGCATGCCAGATATTTGGAAAATGAAGGGGCTTAGTTTATCGTTTTTTGGAGGGAGCGGCAAGGGTTCCGACCGGACCTGTGCACGGCGTGCCAAGGTGTTGGTCGTCGAACGAGTGCTGGGATCGTTGCCGAGTGCCTGACGTCGGTCGATTCGGGGGGGTCCGCGGCGAAATTTGGCCGTTTTTCGCGGCTCGATCGGTTACAATACCTTGAGACTGTTCCAGGAGATCTGCGGTTTTGACCTCGTTTATTCGGTACCAGGTATTGCTGGTCGGGTGCTGGGCACTCTGGGTATCGGTTTGCATATTGGGGGGGAGCCGGCGGAGTTGGGGGGCGGAGCGTCCTCCCTTTGCCGGCGTGCAGGAGGGGAATCCGGCGGCGGCGAACCGGCCGCTCCAGGAGGCATCGGCGGGTCCTAGCGACGCGGATCTGGAGTTCTTTGAAGCGAAAATCCGCCCCCTGCTGGCAGAACGATGTTTCGAGTGCCATGGTCCGGCCGCAGATCCCCCCTCGGGCGGGTTGCGGATGGATTCGCGAGCGTCGGTTCTGACAGGGGGCGATTCAGGTCCCGCGATGGTCCCCGGCCGCCCCGCCGACAGTTTGTTGATTGACGCGATCAACTACCGCGGCCTGTACGAGATGCCGCCCGATTCCAAACTGCCCGCGGATGAGATCGCTTTGCTGACCCAGTGGGTCGAGCGGGGTGCGGCGTGGCCGACGGAGGCGAACGCCCCGGTGCGGGCTTCCACCCAATTCAACCTGGCGGAGCGGAAGGCAGCACACTGGTGCTGGCGACCGATCAGCGATCCTCCGATTCCACATCCGGCGGGAGCGCGGGTGCCGGCGCATCCGGTGGATGCGTTTTGGCGTGCAAGCCTCTTGCGCGAGGGACTCACGCCGGTCGGCCCCGCCGCGAAGGAAGTCCTCATTCGCCGGTTGTCGTTTGACTTCACGGGATTGCCGCCGACGCCAGACGAAGTCGACGCGTTTGTCCACGACACGGAGCCGGACGCCTACGAGCGGTTGGTCGATCGGCTATTGGCGTCGCCCCGCTTCGGCGAACGCTGGGCCAGGCACTGGATGGATCTGGTTCGGTACGCGGAAACGTACGGGCACGAATTTGACTACGCGATCCCCGAGGCGTATCGGTACCGCGACTATTTGATCAGGGCGTTCAACGCCGATCTCCCCTACGACGACTTGGTTCGGGAGCATGTGGCGGGCGACTTGTTGCCGCAACCCCGTCTGCATCCGCAAGAGGGATACAACGAATCGGTGATCGCGACCGGTTTTTGGTTCATGGGGGAAGCGACCCATGCCCCCGTCGATGTGCGGTCCGATGAAGCGGGCCGCATCGACAATCAACTCGATGTGTTGGGGAAGTCGATCTTGGGATTGACGATCGCCTGTGCCCGCTGCCATCACCATATGTTTGACCCGATCCCGACCGAGGACTACTACGGGCTGGCCGGCTTCCTGCAAAGTTCGCGGCGACAGATGGCGTTGCTGGATCCGGAGCAGCGAATCGCGAACGGCGCGGCCCGACTGGCGGAATTCCAGGTTCGAGCCGATGCGGCGTTGCAGTCAGCTCGCGCCCAGATCGCCCAGCTCGATTCGTCCGAGGCGGTGAAGTTGTTGCAGGCGGCGCTCGAACTGGCGTGGTCGCGTCGTTCGGCTGCGTCCACCCATCCGACCGATTCTCCGGCGGAGAATTCTCCGGCGGTGGCGAAGTTAGCCGCGAGTTTCCGGGGCCCACGGCTGGAGTCCCCCGAGCATCCCTTGCATTTTCTCCAACAACTGCTGCAAGCACCGGGCGAACGCCACGGAGACTCGGGAGGTTTCGCGGCGACCAAATTGGCGGTCGCGGCGGAGTTCGAACGGCGTCGACACCAGGCCCAAGCCGCGCGGGATCAATCGCTGTTGTTCGCGGACTTTGAGCAGGACCTTCACGGCTGGTTCCGCACAGGGTGGGCGTTCGACGAAGCGCCGACCAATGCCTGGCGCGGCGGAGGAGCGGCCCCGGAATCCTTGAGTTGCGCCGTCGCCGGGACCATCTCCAGCGGGCGGCTGGGGGGACCGCTCTACGGCGTCCTTCGCTCGCCGACGTTCGTCTTGACCAAAAAATTCATCCACCATCGTCTCGCCGGGAAGGACGTCCAAGTCAAATTGGTCATCGATGGCTATACGATGGATTCGTTCAATTCACTCCTGTTCAATGGAGTGACCGCCGGAGTGGATTCGCCGGACCGGCTGGTCTGGTCGACCCAGGGGCAAGACATCGCCAACTATTTGGGACACACGGCGCATCTGGAGTACATCGATCACTCGGGGGGGGCGGTCTGTCTGGACGAGATCCGGTTCTCGGACGAATCGAGCATGCCTCCGCTCCCGTCTTCGTTCGGATTGCGTGCCTTGGCGGCGGATTGGAACGACCTCGAGGGCTTGGCCAGGTATCTTGTGCGGAATTGGCGAGAGGAGATGCAGCGTGCGACCCCGAGTGCCGACGCCGCCGAACTCTGGCAATGGGGCTTCGACAGTGGGCTCGCCTCTCTCCCTGGATCGAATGGGAACTCGGCCTCGAATCCCGGGGGACCACGCCCTGACGCCGGCGCGGAATCTCTGTCGGACGGAGAATCTCTGGCCGAGATACTGGCCGAGAAGCTGCAATGGATGCAATCGCATCCGATTCCGCCGCCGCAAATGGTCCTGGCGATCTGCGACGGAACAGGGGAAAACGAGGCGGTCTTTATTCGCGGCAACCCCAAGGTCCTGGGCGACAGTGCCCCGCGCGAAATGATCGCCGCGCTCCGCGGTCAGACCACCTGGGACCTGCAACCCGCCGACGGCAGCGGCCGTTTGCACCTGGCCGAAGCGCTGGTCGATCCGCAGAATCCGCTGACCGCGCGCGTGATGGCCAACCGGGTCTGGCACCATTTGTTTGGTCGAGGCATCGTGGCGTCGGTCGACAACTTCGGTGCGTTGGGGGATGCACCAACCCATCCCGAATTGCTGGATCACCTGGCGACGGAGTTCGTGCGTCAGGACTGGTCGCTGAAAGCGCTGATTCGCTACATCGTGACTAGCCAGGCTTATCAAATGGAAAGTGCGGTGCATCCGAGCAACGGGACGCTCGATCCGGCGAATCGCTGGTTGCACCACATGCCGGTCCGGCGTTTGAGCGCGGAGGCGATCCGCGACTCGATTCTGGCGGTGGCGGGGACGTTGGACTCGACGATGTACGGCCCCAGCATACCTGTGCATCTCACTCCGTTCATGCAGGGGCGAGGGCGCCCGGGCACCGACGGTCCGCTGGACGGCAATCGAAGGCGCAGCATCTACGTCGAAGTCCGGCGCAATTTTCTCGCGCCGATGATGTTGGCGTTCGATGCTCCTACGCCGTTCAGTTGCGTCGGTCGCCGCGGGACATCCAATGTTCCCTCTCAGGCGTTGATGCTGATGAACAACCCGTTCGTTTGGGAGCAAGCGCAGCGTTGGGCAGAGCGGTTGGTGCGCGAGCGTTCCACGGCGGCGGAGCGAATCGAGCTGGCCTACCGGTTGAGCCTGGCCCGGTCTCCCAGCGCGGCCGAGTCAACGACGCTTCAGGCGTTCCTGGAGCAGCAGCAAGAGGAACTGCGCACCTTGGGTCGAGACGAGGCCCCAGCGGAAGTCGAAGCTTGGCGCGACCTCTGCCATATTCTGATCAACTCCAAAGAGTTTTACTTTTTGCAATAAGAGGCGGCATGAGTCGGGCGGACGCGGCGGGGCATCACTGTGGGCGGTATCGAGCGGCCCCGCGGACGCGGCGGCAATTGCTGCGCGATGCGGCCTGCGGA
>JBGSLW010000194.1:0-26035 GCA_041740495.1 Pirellulaceae bacterium | reverse complement strand
ACCCAACCGCGGTTTCCCGAGGCCGACGGGAATGCGGATTCTGCGGCCGGCCACTCCGCGCAACCGCAGGACACCGGACCACTGACCGCAGATAACGCAGATCTTCGCGGATCGAAACGGCTGGAAGAATACCAGCGATTGTCCGGGCGAAAGTCCGCGGAGGAAAAATCCTCGGACCGGTCACCGGAGGAGAAATCCGCGGAAAGGGAGAATATTGGGGAATACCTCGGAAGGGTGATCGGAACACGACTGGCGTTATCTGGCGAAGGCCACACCCGGGGAAAAATCCGGTAACCCTTCCCGTACTCGACCATTCCCGTACTCGTTCCCGTACTCGAGGGGTGGGGGTGGGGGTCGCGTTCTTTAGCCCGAAGCGCAACGATCCGCTCGGCAAGCGAGCGGCATTTGTTCGGCCCGCCAGAGATGCCGAATAGATAACGCTCCTTTTCCGCGTCATCGACCTATCAGGCCTTTGTCGTTGGATCGCGTTCAATAAGATCCAGAAAATAATTACATGCTTCTTCTTCAGAATCAAACGTCTTCTTGCCGGACTGGAGCCCACGTTCAGAATAGTAAACCGCCCATTGGCTCCCTAAGTTCTCTAGGCAATAGGATTCGTCGCGAGGTTTCCCTAGGGAGTACGAATCGGAGCGATAATTCCTCTTCTCCAACACCGTCCTCAACTCTTGGAACTTCATTGCGGCAATCTCCGGAGAAAACCAAGCTGAAGGAGCTCACTAATTGTGGCCGGAAGCTCGAATTGTGTACCTAATCCAGGCTGTTGAAACCAAGGCAACGCATGCCCCGATTTCACCAAGAGCGGCTGAAGTACCTCATATGCATTGTAAGGCCTGTCAGTAGTGCCAGGAGGCAGTGCGCGCATTGCACTCGGAGTTCCTTGCGGGGCAGCAAATGTGCCGCCTTCGAAACCAAATCGATCAATTATCGTGCCTGGCAAGAGAGTCTCATCGACTGGATCTCCTACGAAACCGCGGTTAGCTGGATAGTAAGTGACAAGTCGTCGACCTTCTGGAATTGTGTCCTGTCGCCATAGCGTTCTTGGTACATACCCAATCCTCAACGTCCCCGATTCATCCGCCATGAACCGGCGAAATGCTCCGCGGGAGACGCCGCCGAGGGCTCCTGTGGCGATTTCGGCGAGGAAGCAGGTGATGCGGACGGAGCGGATTTCTTGATTTTTGGCGTTGGCGATGTTGATCAGGTTGAAGCCGGTGCCGAGTCCCGTGAAGAAGCCGGCCAGGCCGGTCGCGGTCGCCGAACCCGCCGCGACGCCGCTAGTGACCAGGCCGATCCCAACTCCCAGCGAGAATCCGACCGCCGAACCGATCACCGCCGCGGCATGTGCCTGCAGCTCCTGATACGGACTCCCCTCGGCCTCATACCAGGCATCCAGGTAGGCGCAGAAATAGCCGACCGCGCTCCCCAAGACGCCCGAGGCAATCGCGGTAAACTGGCGACTCATCAGGAAAGTCGTCGCCCCCTCGACCGAGGTCCCCGTCGGGTCGACATAAGTCAACGGACTGTTGCCGACATAACGGTGCAGATTGGCATCCCCCGCCGCAAAGCCGAGCGGATCTTGGCTCACAAAGCGCCCGCTGGCGGGATCGTAAAACCGAGCCCGGAAGTAGTACAGCGCCAGCTCGGGCTGCCATTCGCGCCCGGTGTACTTGAAGCGATCCCCCGCGGCGGGATTGGTCTCCAGGACGATACCCCCAAAGCTGTCGTAGGTGATCCGGTCAATCGCTGCGCCGGTCGCATCCACCAGATCGCGGATGCTCCCCAGCTGATCGGTCAGGTACCAGACCACTCCTTCGCCGGGGCGCCACCGCGCCAGATTTTGATCGAGTCGTTCGCCGAAGAGATACCGAGCCACGACATTCCCAACGGAGTCGAAATCGGCCCAGGCATTCTGCCCGTCGTAAACCGTCCGCATCGTTTCGGCGGCCGTCGGTCCCGCCCCGTCGGCGTCGACCGTCCGCCCGATCAACCGGTCGAACACGTCGTACGCGAAACTCGACTCCGATAACAGGATTCCGCCCGCACTATACCGCTCTGCCAGGACCAGCCGATTGCGGTGATCGTACGCGAACAGAGTGGACTTGCCGCTCGATCGTTCGGTCTTCCGCACCAGGTTCCCCTCGGCGTCGTAGACGTAATCGAACGTGGCATCGGCGAGCAACTGGTTGTTCGGACCGACGACAATCTCAGCGGCCAGGCGATTGCCGTTGGCGTCGTAGTGGTACGCTTCGTCGGGTTGGGTGTCATGCGCCGCCGAAGTCAGTTGACCTACCGGATCGTAGGTGTAATCCGAGACTTCGCCATTGACGACTTGCCGAGTCATCTGCCCGGCGGCGTCGAATTGGAACAGGTAGGCGGCGACCTCCGCCCCAGATCCGTTCGAGTGCACGATTGACTCGATCCGTCCCAGTGCGTCGAACACATGGTCCGAGCGACTGATCAGATTCAATCCGGCGCCATCGTCGTAACGGCGGATTGCGCTGGCGAGACCGCGGCCGTCATGGTCGAACTCGATCCTCCCCGTCAGCCCCGCTGGACCGGACCAGACCTGTGCCGACAACAGATTCCGCGCATCGAATTGGGCCGTGATCGAGACTCCACCGCCGTCCGCCACTCGAGTGACATTTCCCTCGGCGTCGTAGGTGTAGTCCAGCACGAAGTGCGGCGACAACAGGCTGCCAGCGTTGTCGACGCGGGTGACGCGATCGAGCGAATCATAGACGAAGGTATACCTGGCGTTGGCATCTCCCGCCTCGATCAAATTGTCGTTCGGATCATAGGCATACGCAAAACTCTGAAGCGGCGACCCGTCGTTGGTTCGCCACGTTTCACTGGTGACGCGGTCCAGCGGGTCGTAAGCGAATTGGGTGATTCGCCCCAAACGGTCGGTGCGCTGCGTCAAGTTGCCGACCGCATCGTACGCGAAGGAAGCGGATTGCCCCAACGGATCGGTTCGACCCACGACTCGATTCGCCGCGTCGTAGGCCCAGGTCGTAGCATTATTCTGTGGATCGACCAGCCGCAGCAGGTTTCCGACCGAGTCGTATTCGAATTCCGTGATTCCGCCGGCGGGATTCTCCGCCGACACGACGCGATCGAGCGCATCGTACGTCCACCGTGAGACTCGGCCGAGCGGATCGGTCGCCGACGTTCGATTGCCCGCGGGGTCATAAGTGTACACATGTACACTATTTGTTGGATCTTCGCTTTCCCGCAACTGATGGTTGGCGTCGTAGCGATACGTAAAACTGCCGCCGCTGGCGTCGATGTACCGCGTCATCCGGCCTGCCAGGTCGTACTGCCACTCTTGGACGAAGCCCGCCGCATCGACTTGCCGCGCCAGGCGATCGCGCTCATCGTACTCGAACAACGTGGAATTGCCGCGGGCATCCGTGGCGGCGACGAGATTGCCCGCCGCATCGTACGCCCAGTTGCGGACTTGACCGAGCGAGTCAATCGTCGCCACGAGCCGTCCGACCGCATCGTAGTGGTACCGCGTCTGGTTCCCTCGGCGATCGATCGCGGAAACGACGCGATCTTGAGCATCGTAGGCATACGACACCACGCCGCCCAACGGATCGGTGGAGGTGATGAGTCGCCGGTACGCATCGTACTCGAATCGCGTGCTGAATCCGCGCGCGTTCACGACCTCCACCAGGCTGCCGACCGCGTCGTAAACAAAGCTCGTCACGTTGCCCGCCGCGTCGGTGTACGTCGCGACGTCGCCGTTGGCGTTGTACGTCCACGACTCGGTCTGCCCGGCTTGGTTCGTCGAGTGGATCAGCTGGTTGTTCGCGTCGTACTGCCGCGTCACGACTCCGCCCGCCGGATCGACAATTCGAATCAGGCGATCCAGCGAGTCGTACTGCAATTCCGTGGTACGACCCAACGTGTCGGTGGTCCGCACCAGGAGCGCCCCTTCGAACTCGTTCTGCAGAGTATTCCCCAACGCATCGACGAAGCCCAGCGGCTGGCCTGCGGCGTTTCGCAGGAACTGCACGCGGTCGCCGAGCTCGTTCGCGGTCTCGGAGAATAGCCCCATCGCGTTCCGTGCCATGGTGCGGACGGCGCCATCCGGGAAGTGAATCTCGCCGGGGTGGGCAAATCCGTCGTAGACATATTGCGTTGTTCGCCCCAAGGGATCGGTTTGCGAGGTCAATCGCCCCCAGGCGTCATTCTGGTAGCTGGACGTTTCACCCGCGGCGTTGGTCTGCGCCACAAGGTTCCCCGCCGCGTCGTATTCCATTTCCAAGATCGGTGCGACGTACCCGGGAGGCGGGTTGAGCGGCGAGGGGCCCTCGATTTGGACGATATCGTTGCGGTCGTTGTAGCGGATCGTCGTGACGCGGTCGGTCTCGAGAATCCGAGCCAGGTTGCCGCGAGCATCGTACTCGAATTGCGTCACAAAGCCTCGCGCGTCGGTGACCGAGGTCTCTCGCCGCGGGAAGCGGGGGTCGTCGTACGTGGCAGAGGTGATTTGGCCCAGCGGGTCGACGATCTGCAGGATATTGCCCAAGTCGTCGAAGACCAGCGTCGTCACATTGCCCAGGCGATCGGTCTGCGAATACGCGTGGTCCGCCAAAGCGTAACTCTGTTGAATCGCGTTTCCCGCGGCATCGACGACGGCCACGAATCGGCCGGCCGCGTCGTACTGGACTTCGTTCAGCACGTGCCCGCGCGGTCCGCTGATTCGCTCCAAATAGTGCGCTGGCGCAGCGCGGTACTCCATCGCGTACGCGTTATCAACCGCATCGGTAAAGCGAATCAGGTCGCCCCGCGCGTCGTACTGGTACCGGACCGAATTTCCATCGGGGGTCACGATGCGGGTGATGCGGCTCGCGGCATCGCGCTCCCACGTAATCGCCGGCCCGGTGCTGCTGTAGATCCCGTCGGAGCGATATTCCAACGTCACGCCGTTGCGGTCGGTCGCCGAGCGCAGTCCCTGAAACTGATCGAAGACGTAGCGGATCTGATCTTTGGCAACCAGCGTGTAAGCCCGCGGGTTGTAACTGCCGCCGATCAAGAACAAGCCGAACGTTCCATCCGTGTTTTGGGAAAGTGCCACATCGTCGACCACCAGCTGGTAGGCCGATCCATTCTCGGCGACGAATCGCGGATGCCAAACCGTTCCCAACAGGCCGCCGGTCGGTACCGGCTCAAATCGGTAAGCCAGTCTTTGTCCATCCGGCGCGGTGATGAACACGCGGGTTCCTTGGTAAAACCCGGCCGCTCCGCCGAACAGCGGCGGCACGCCGTCCAGTTCCGCTTGCGAGATCGGCAGCGACTCGCGAATTCCGCCGTCGGCGATCGCCATCCGCCAACCATATCCGAAGTCCCCGGAGAACAGCGCGAACAACGTGTCGTACCGGCGGGTAATTCGCAACGGGATTCCCGCCAACGGCAAGGAGACATCGGTGAACTCCAGCGAGTAATTCCCTACCTTCGCGCCCCCGTCGACTGTCACTTGGATCGTGGTCGTCGCCAGGTTCCCGCTAAAATCTTGAGCTGAGAGCCGCAACAGGTAGGCGTCGTTCGGCAGCAGCGTCGGATCGAACTGGGCCAGCGTCTCGGCGGTTCGCTCCTGCGAGCCCTCGCCGATCCGCGTCCATTCGTCGGCGCCCACCCAGGAGTATTCCAGCCAGTAGGTTTCCAGATCGTCCGCCGCGACGGAACCGACCACGTCGGCAAGGTAGGTGATGGTTGCCGATGGCAGAGGGCTGGTGAACGAGACCAGCGGCGCCGAAGTGTCCGCAGGGTCGACCACTCGGAATTCCCTGGTCGCCGTGGTCGAATTGCCGCTAGCGTCGGTCGCGACGGCCTCGATCGCCACCCGTCCTGCCGCCGTTCCCGTCACCACAACTTGCCGATTCGCATCCGGCGCGACTGGACTGCCGTTGACCGTGACCGCCAGCGAACCGATCGCCACGTCGTCTTCGGCGGCGATGCTGACAACCACCGACTCGCCGAGTTCGATCACCGTCCGCGAAGTCAGAATCCCGACGTTGGGCGGCGTGGCGTCCGCAAGAACTTGGACGGTGAACAACTGATCGGCCCACAGGCCTCGGGCGTCAGTCGCCCGGACCAGGAAGTCGAATTCGGCGCCGATATCGCCGGCATTCGGCGTCCAGACCAATTGGCCCGTCCGCGGATCGAGACTCGCCGCCGTCGGTCCATTCACCAAGCGATAGGCGACGTCGTCCTCCGAATCGACCGCGTGGGCGTCGTAATAATAAGCGTGGCCAAACGCTGTGCTTTCCAGCGGAGTCGAGACAAACTCCGGGGCATCATTGTCGGGAAACACCGACAAGACAAAAGTCTGCCGCGCCACGGCTCCGGCGGCATCGGTCGCCCGAACGGTCAGCCGGTGCGCTCCGGCGTCTGTCTCGGCGGGCGTCCAAGTCAACTTTCCGGTGATCGAATCCAACGCCGCCGCCGTCGGACCTTCGTCCAGCCGGTAAGTCATCGCGCCCGCCGCACCGCCGATCGCCTGCACGACGTACGTGTACAACTCGTCAACGCTCGCGACGTCGGGCGGCCGCGAGAGAATCGATGGGCCGGCATCGCCGCTGCTCACGGTGATTTGGAAGTCGTGCCGGGCGCTGGCGCCGTACGGGTCGCGAACCACCACCGCCACATCGTGCGATCCGGTTTGCGCGGGAGTCGGCCGCCAGGCCAAAACCCCCGCGTCGGCTGCCAGCACCATTCCAGCGGGGCCAGCCTCGAGTTCGAACGTCAGCCGATCGCCGTCAGGATCGCTGGCCGCCAGCGGATACAAATAGACGACGCCAACGGCGCCGCCGGTGACTGGCGCCGACGTCAACTGCGGCGAGTTGTTCTGAGCTGCCGTCACCGCGACTTGGAAAGCCTGCGTCGATTCGCCGCCGACGCCGTCCCGCGCCAAAATCGCCACATCGTGTGTCCCGAGGTCCGCTGAAGTCGGCGTCCAAGTCGCCTGGCCGGTTCGAGCGTCGATCGCCATTCCGGCTGGCCCGCTGAGCAACTGGAACGTGACCACATCCAAGTCCGCATCGTCCGCGCGCACTTCGTAATCCCAGCTCTCGCCCAGGTTGACTCGAACCAATGGCGACGACTCGAACACCGGATCGCGGTTGGCGACCGGACCGCTGACCGTCACGACAAACGACTGCGTTTCGCTGTTCCCTTGGCTGTCGGTCGCCGCCAATTGCACCGCGTGCTGTCTGATCTGGTCGGTCGCAGGATTCCAGGTCACAAGCCCCGAGTGAGCGTCGATCGCCATTCCGTTCGGCGAATCCAACAACGAATAGGTTACGGCGTCCCCCTCAGGGTCGATCGCATCAGGATCATACGAGTATACCACGTTGGGCTGCAGGGCCATCCCGGTCTGCATCCCGAAGTACTTCCCGGTCGTATGCCGCTCCGCGAAAAACATGTCGATGTCATACGTTTCGCCGACCGTCAAGCCGAGCGTATCGAGCGAGAGCGTCATCGTCATGAGGTCGTGCACCCCACCCATATCGATGACCAACTGATCATTGATGAAAACCCAGTTGTCGTCGTCGCCGGTGAACTGGAGAACCTCGCCGCCGCGGTAGACGAACTCCGAATGCATCTCCACGGTGAAGTGGAAGTTGTGCGCCAGGCCTTCGTTGCCGAATAACTGGAAATCGATCGGGAAGAATTCCAAGTCCAGGAAATCGTAGATCCCACTTCCCGGGCTGGTTTCATTCAAAGTGATCGGGGCCACCGTTGTCAGGTTGACGCCCGGAACGTCGTGGAACCACTGGTAGAACGTCCCCGCATTGTTGACCCAGCCGCGGCCGTTGGGACCGGCGAACACAGGCGTCTTGTCGGCGCCCAACGTGCCCTGCACAATCCCTTGCACCAGGTCGGTGATCGCATCTTCGAAATCGGGATGCGCGACTTGAATGTCACGGATCACGGCATTCAAAGTGATCGACTGGCCCGGAACATCGGAGCGGCGCGCGTAGTCCAACGGCGGCTGCGTGACAAACAAGGGCGCCGCGTTCATCGGTGCGGTGTCCGCCACCGTCAGTTGAAACGTCTGGAATGCCTTTCCTCCCCGCCCGTCGTCTGCGCCCAGGCGGACCGACCAACCGCTTTCCTGGTCGCCGGTTGGTATCCAGGTCACCTCCCCGCTCGTCGGGTCGATTGCCAATCCCTCCGGGCCGTAAACCACTGAGTACGTCAACGGATCGCCGTCCAGATCCATCGCCGAAGCACCATAGCTCCAGACCGCGCCGACCGCCGCAACCGTCGGAGGCGAGCTGACAAAAACCGGATCGCGATTGGCCCCCTTGAGCAAAGTCACTTCCGGGCGGAACCTGTCCCGGCTTGGATTGCCAATCCGCAGCGGGATCGCCGCGCTGGATTCGCCCGGACCCAACCTCCCCCCGCTCAGCTCGCTGTCCCACACAAAGTAGGGCCGCCCTTGCGAGTCGACCAACTCTGGCGACTCGATCCCTACCGACGGCGGATCGATCGCGGAGATCCGAGCGAAAACCGGGGCATGCAGCAATTCGTTTCCCGAGTTCACCAATTCCAGCTCGGCCAGCAACACTCGCGTCTGCCGGTTGAAAGTCGTGCCGCGCCAAATCGCCTCCGCGCCATCCGCCAGTTCGATCAACGCCTCCAAATCCAAGGGATCGCCAACCGCCGGCGCAGAGGACTCGACGATTTGCACGCGGTACGGACCGGTCCCGTCCCCCAAGTAGTGAACGACCAGTCGGTAGGTTCCGCTTTGACCCAGCAGAAAAGGCGCAGCCGCGAGGGGAGCTCGCATCGCCGTGACCTCGCCGTTGGGCGCCACCAAGCGGTAGCCGATCGACTCGCCCGTCGCAGCGAGCTGGGTATCGAGCGCAACCCAAGTCCCGGCTGCCGCGGAAAACGACCATTCGTCGGCGAATCCCGGGTTGTCGATCTCGCCCTCCAGCGGCGCCCCCCCGATCGCAGTGAATCCCGCATCCGCCGCCGGCACATCCCACATCACAAAGCTGTAACCGGGAGTCAAACCGTCTCGAGCGGTGATGCTGAGAACGTACTGCCCCGACTCCAAGCCCAACGGTCCGTAATCCAAAAGATGCTCCGTCGACGTCGTGCCGACCAGAATCGTCCCGGCCGGGCCGGTGAGCGTGATGTCCAGGACGCCCGCGTCGAGCGATTGAAAATCGAGAAAGACCTGCTGTCCGGCCGAGGTCGCGAACACCCAATCGTCCGGCTCCCCCGCCGTGATCGTCCCGGTCGAGATTTGGTCGAACCATCCGACGAACAGCGGGTCAGCAATCCCTTCAGGATGCTGTACATCCGGAGGAAGTTCAAAACCACCGCTGGCCTCACGGCAACCCCAACGCCACAGTTTGCCCTGAGGATAATGGAAGACCTGGTCGTCTTGCCGATCGACGACCCACAAGTCATTGCCGCCCGCCGGGTTCACCGTAATCCCGGAGGGATGGCTGTTCTGCGGATCCAGCTGCCACCTTCCCAAGAAACAACCGCTCATCGTGTAGACGTACACGAAATTGTCGACCGCATCGGTCACCCAAAACAATTGTCCGTCGGTGGTGATTCCGGTCGGATGCCGGTTGGTACAATAGAGTTCGAACGAGTCGTTCGGCTGCCTGCTGCCCGCTAACCTCCCCGCCGACTTGCGGTAGTAATAAACGCGGTCGCTGAAGTCATCCACGACCCAAATGTCTTCCCCGTCGGTGGCGATCCCCTCCGGGTGTTTGATCCCCTTCGGCTGCCACGATCCCAGGAGCAAGTCGCTGGCGGAATCGTAGACGAAAATACTCTTGTTCTTATCCACCACCCACAATCGATCGCCATCGCGCCAGGTCGTCACACCGCGTGGCTTGGAGGTGGCGAGCCCAAACGAACCGACCGGCGCCCCTTGGGCATCGAACCGATAAACGCCCGCCTGCCCATTCGCATTCACGACGTAGAACTTGGTCGGCGTCGCCATTTCCGGCTCGACGGTCAGCACAAACGCAGCGGTCCCACTGGCGCCGTCGTCGTCCAGAACCGTGATCGTCACCGTGTACTGACCAGCGGCAAATCCGCGAGTCGAGTGAATTCTCCCGCTGGACGGCGCTCCCACGCCCAAATCGATCGTGGCCGACGATTGCGTGCCGTCTCCCCAATCCACCAGCGCAGTAAACGTCTCGACAGTCTCTGCGATCGCCGAACTGAAGCCGGGGTCGAAAAATGTCCCCAACTCCAAAAAAGCCTCGTTCGTCGCGTAGATCGTCGTATCCTCCCGCGGCGTGACCGAGGGGGCCACGTTGGAAATCGAGGCGATCGCTGCGGTGGTTCCTACGGCCCCTGTCGGATCGGTGACGGAGACCGTGACAACGTAGTCGCCGTTGTCCGCGTAAACGTGCGTCGCTGAAACCGTGCCGAAGCCCCCGGCGTACGACACCGTTCCGGGCTGGCCTTGACCGTCCCCCCAATCGATCCAAGCGGTGAAGACGCCCGTCGTTTCGGTATCACGAAACGCCGCCTGGACCGCAACGCTGCTCCCCTCGTTTCCGGCAACGTCATCCGCGGAAACCGTCGGCGGCTCATGGCCGGCCTGCACATCGACCGCGAAGTTCGCGGAGGCGAAACCCCCGTCGTCGTCATACACGGTCACCGCAACGACAAAGGTTCCTACCGATGAAAACGAGTGCGTACCGCGAAACTCGGCAAAGGTTTCCACTCCAGGGCCGCCGTTTTGCAGAGTCGCGATTCCCCATTCGCCGGGACTGCCATCCCCCCAATCGATCCAGGCGGCCAGCGTTTCCGCGGCGGCGGACAACGGGTTCGCGAACCCCGGATCGAACGCCGTCGCGACGATCAGATCGAGGAGTTCGCCGACCACCGCCTCGCGATCGCTGGCCACATTCAAACGGGGCGGAACATTGGCAATCGATGCGACCACCGGCAACGAATCGATGCGAGAGAGCGAGTCGGCGACGGCGATGGAGATGGCATAATTGCCGTTGTCCGCGTAGTGATGGGAAGCGGCGATCGACCCGGCGTTGTCGGCAAAGACAACGGGCACGACTTCCAAAAAGTCATCTCCCCAATCGATCGTTGCGGTGTAGGGGCCCACCCCCCCCGGATCGGCAAAGTCCGCCAGCAAGTCGACGGCCGTCCCCTCGACGCCTGCAAGATCGGCGGTCGCCTGCCACTCGGGACCGACGGCGTTCAACCGGAAGGCGAACGTCGAATCGGCGCCGCCCAGCAGCCGATTTCCGCCCACATCGACGAGCCCCCATTGCGGATCGGCGCCGGCAATCGACAGCAAATAATCTCCGTCCACCAGCACACTCGGCGCGATCCCCAGCGCCACGGTCGCCGTCAACGGGTCGTATTGCACGGAACTCCAGTCGACGAGCGCACCAGTTCCCGTGTGCCGCAATTCGTACGCCAGTGGATTCGACGCGCTGTGCTGCGCCGACGGGCCCAAGTCGACCAGTGGTTCGCTGAAGACAATCGCAATCTGCGTCAACGACTCCGACCATTCCCCCGCCGCCAAGTCGGGCGCCGTCGAAAGCACATACGGCGCATCGCCGTCGAACAGGACCGGCGTGAGCAGGGAACTCGAGCCGAACATCGCAATCGCCACGTCCGCGATCTCGTCGCCAGCGCTCAGCGGCGCAATCGATACATCGTGCGGACTCGATCCGCGGCCGCTCAAATCGAGTTCGGAACGAACAAATCCCCCTGCACCGTCCCCGTTGAAGACCACCAACCGATCGGCCGACGCGTCGACGACGACCAGATCGAGCCGCCCGTCGCCGTCGACATCCCCGGAGTCGAGTCCCGCGGCAGCCACGAAAGGTCCAGCCAACGGCATCGCCGTCCGCGAATCGTCATACGTCATTCCGGTCGCCACGCGCACCGCGTCGATGGCGACGAACGAGGACGAACCGGGTGGATTGCCGATCAAATCAAAATAAAGTGTCGCGGCGGTTCCAGGCGCCAGACCGCTCAAGTCCAACGTGACGGTGCGGCCGTCAAACGTCACGCCGCTGGCCAGGCTGCTGGCGCCCCAACTCGCGTTGAAAAACGAGGTCGCCCCAGAGCGATGCACCGGCACCAGCGAGGCCCCCGTCCCGTCCAACAGCGAGACTTCAAAGGCATCCGGAATCCCGCCGCCGCCCGGCTCCAAACCCACCGCCGCCAAGTCGAACGCAAGGGAAAGAGCTCCCGCAGGTACCGTGAATCCCCGCTGCAGCGATACCAGAAAGGATCCGTTCTCGGTCAGTCGCGCCTGGCCTCCCAACGCCGTGACACTGCCTGGAATTCCACCCGCCGAGTGCCCGACTATCTCCGTCTCCCAGCCCTGGAGCCCTCGAGCAAAGTCGCCGTTCGACAACACCGGAAAGGGCTGCGGATCGTCGGCCGATGACAGGACCGTGACCTGCGATCCGCCGCTGACCACGACATCCAGATCGCCGTCGCCGTCGACATCGGCCAACTCCAAATCGACAACCGTTCCCGTCGCGGCGGTCGTCAAGTCGCTGCGATATGCAAAGCCCCCGACGCCGTTTCCCTCCCACGATGCTATCAATCCGCCGATGTGTCCCACGACCAAATCCGCCGCGGCCGCGCCGATCAGATCGCCGGCAGCGACGACTACGGGCTCGGCCACGGCGCTCGCAAGTCGCAGTGGTTCGCCGAGTACACCCGCCGCTCCCCCGAAAAATACCAGCACCTCGTCCGTCTGCGGAGAAACGGTCACGAGGTCGATCCAGAGATCGTCGTTGAAGAATCCGGTGTCCAGGATCACGCGCGCCGCCGAGCTCGGCGCCAAATCACCCGCAGCGTCCGCCGGCCAGGCCGATCCGATCGTGAAATTGCCGAGCCCGTCCCCGCGCGCCATCACCACCGCGTCGGGGGTCTGCACGATCAAGTCGGGATAGGCGTCGGCGTCGAACCGCATCCGTTGCATTCCGACCGCCGGACCGAGCCCCAAGTCGATCGTTCGCACCGACCGCCAGACATCGCCGTCGCTGTTCGAGCCGATCGCGATCGTTCCGTCCGCCTGAAGGGCCACCAGATCGGCACGCGAGCCGGCGTCCAAGACCCCCAACGCCACCGCGAGCGGCGGTGATGCCGTCGGCATCGCGAACTCGGGGTCCGATGCTAGCGAAAGCATCAGACGCACCTCTAACGTCTCGACTCGCAGTTCGAATTGCGAGTCCCGCGTGCCGCGAATACGCTGTCCGAATCGCTGAAGCATGGTCACCCCACTGGTTGGGTTCACGAGACCTTAACAATCTGCTCCGACGTACAAACCGCTAGCGGTTGGCAACGATTGTAAAATGCATCACAAGTGAAAAAACCATGGGGCAACCGAGTCTTTGGAGGAAAATTTTAAAAAATCCGCCCCGTCCGCTGGGTCTGGCGTAAATGGTGAGCTTGCGGGCTGTGGGGAAGAGAGTGATTTTGCGCGACCTACCGACCGATGTGAAAAGTAGAACCGAATCAGCTCGGTTCTTCCTTGGACTCGTCAAAGTCTGCCAACTCGAGTTGGAGTTGCCATGGCCGCGTATCGATCATCGCCTTGTTCCTGGACCATCCGCGTTTTGCTCAGCGGCGTGGTGCTCGCTGCATCCGCCGTCGCGAGCTATGGCCAATCGGGCCGTCAAGAGAGTGCAGCTGCGCCGGTCGTAGGAGACCCTTTGCCCGAAGAGCGAGGGGTAAAGACGACGCTCGAAAACTGGCCCCGAGTCGATCAAGATCCGGTTCCGCAAGACAGTGTGGCACCGGCACGACCTGTTCAGGACGTACCAGTGCAGGAGTCACCTTCCGACGCGCCGGCGGCCCCGTCCTTGTTGCAGGAAGAACAGCCCTCCCCAGAGGAGTCGGCCGTCGAGGGCGCAAATGTCGAAGCAAAAGAGCAAGCCGAAGACGAAGCCAAAAAGCAGAAAGAACTGGCCGCCAAGTTGTGCAAGGAGTACGCCGAGGCGTACAAACCGGTTTTCTACAACAACAATTTTTCCTACCTGAGTGATCCCGCTTGGAATTGCTATTGGATTGGCGACTGTTGGAAACAGCGCTGCCTGTGCGGACAAGTGCGGATCGATGTCGGAGGTGAGTTTCGTTTTCGGTTGGACAATGAGCGGAACATGCGGGGACTCGGGCTGACCGGACTCGACGACGATTTTGGTTTGTACCGCACGCGCATCTTCGCCAATGCGCAGTTGACGCAGAACTTGCGGGTCTATGCCGAGTTCATCGACGCGGAAAGCAGCTGGGAGGACTACGCGCCGCGGGCGATCGAAGTCAACCGCGCCGACATGCTGAACCTGTTTGTCGACGGCGTGTTGTACCGCGACAGCGACTCGATGCTCACGGCTCGCGTCGGGCGGCAGGAGCTGCTGTACGGCGACCAGCGACTCGTTTCTCCGCTGGACTGGGCCAACACGCGGCGGACTTTCGACGGCGTCAAATTCCTCTGGGCCCGCAACGGCTGGGAAATCGACTCGTTCTGGACCCGACCGGTCCCTGTCATCCCCGACCGCTTCGACAGCTCGGATGAAAACCAGCAATTCATGGGAATTTATGGCAGTTACCGCGGGACCGCGGGGCCACCGCGCGACTATTACGTGTTGCGCCAGACCAACACCAACGTGGGGCAGGGGTTCGAATTCAATACGATCGGCACACGGCAAACCGGTGAGTTTCGCGGCTGGCAGACCTTAGGAGAATTCGCCTACCAGTTCGGCAACAACCGCGACGGCAGCGACCATTCCGCGGGCATGGCGACGGTCGGGACAGGACGAAAACTTTCCGATTCATCCGCCCAGCCGACGCTCTGGTTCTATTACGACTACGCGTCGGGTGGGGATGATCTCGGCGCGGTGGATGGCTTTTACCACCACTTCCCGCTGGGGCACAAGTACCTCGGCTTCATGGACTTCTACGGCCGCAGCAATATCGAGGACTTCAACTTCACGTTCACCTGGAAACCAGCCGAGAAGCTGCAGATGCTGCTGTGGTATCACTATTTCACACTCGCCACCGCCAGCGATACGCCTTACTCTGTGGTGATGACCCCCTTCAACCCCGGCAATGCACCCGGTAGCGTGCGGTTGGGTCAAGAAGTCGACCTCCTGGCGACCTGGTCGTTTCATCCACGGCAGGAAATGCAATTCGGCTACTCGCACTTTTTCGCTGGGGCGTACTACGAAACGACGCCGGGTGTACCTTTCAACGGCGATGCCGATTTCTTCTACACGCAGTATCAAATCCGGTTTTGATGGCAGACAGAGCGAGATTCATGAGGTCCTCATCGATCTTCGCCGTTGAACGCCAAGCCGAAGGCGCCGGCTTTGCATCGACTTTAGCACAAACTAGCCGGCGCCTCCGGCTTGGCGTTAAACAAAGATAGCTTGGCGTTGAACAAAGATAGCTTGGCGTTAAACAAAGATAGCTTGGCGTTAAACGAGGATAGCTTGGCGTTCAACGAAGATTTCGCAGTCTGGCGCCAGGCGGCTAACGGATACGAGCCGGCATCCAAGGTTTTCATCGAGCTGTTAGCGAGCCGACTCTCCCCGTGGAGAGAGTGAATCTGAAAACAAGCTCTGAGACTCGACCACCTCCATGTGGCATTGCCGGCAATTGAAGCGCTCTGGATGGCTGCAGCGGATTTCAGGTCGCGCCGACTCCGTGGCGTGGCAGGCGACGCAATTTTCCCGCATCGAGGTGCTATGCGGCATCACAGGGGGTGCGCCGGGATAAAGACGGTCCGCGATCGACCGTTGTTGCAGCAAGCCTTGAAAATTGCTTTCGCGAAAACTTCCCTGATCGAATTGAAAGACATGGCATTGGCGGCAGTTTGCAAAAGTGCCGCTATCCGGCCCGCGGGTCACGGTGGGAGCGACGAGACTGCCACCCGCGGATTCCGCCGATCCCGATGCCATGGCCAGGTGCGGATTGGCCGGGGCGAATCCGATCCCCGGCATCGCCTGTCCCAGGGCCGTGTGGCACACCGTGCATTCGGCCCCCAACGGTGGATGGGGAATGACGGGGGGGGCGCCGTCGTAAGCGCGGCGAGCCGCCCGCGTCGCAAAGTCAGTCGGAGCTACCGTCGCCTGAACTAGCACACTCGACTCGGGCCGGCATCCGGTCAAGCCGCTGAGGAGCGCCAGACCCCAGACGCCGACGGCCGCGCCGCCGCCCCGCAGCGGTCGTCGCACCAATCGCACACAAATCATGAGACGGGCACCAACCGTACGGCACATTTTTTGTAATCCGGTTCGTAGCTGATATTGTCCATGGCATCGAGCGTCAGGACGTTGACGAGTTTTCCTTCGTCGAAGAACGGAATGAACACCGTTCCCAACGGGGGCTGCCCGCGATCGTCGATCCGCGCCGGCAACGTCAGCTCGCCGCGTCGGCTGACCACCCGGATCGGTTGGTTGTTCTGAATGCCCAAGTTCAGCGCATCGGCTCGGTTGACTTCGACATACGCCCGCGGCACCGCCTGGTGCAATTGCTTGACGCGGCGGGTCATCGACCCGGTATGCCAATGTTCCAAGACGCGCCCGGTCGACAGCCAAAACGGGAATTCCGAATCGGGCACTTCGGCCGGGGGTTGATACGGCCTCAGCCAAACCGCAGCCTTTTCACCGTAGCCCTTGGCCTTGTAGAAGTGCGCGCCGGCGGGTTTTTTGACGTAGGGATCCTCGCCAGCCGTGTAGCGGTAGCGCGTCTCCTTTCCATCGACCACGGGCCAGCGCATCCCCCGAGTCGCCTTGAGCTGTTCGTAGCTGGCCAAATCTTTTCCCACGCCCAAAGTGAACTGACGATACTCCTCGTACATCGCCCGATGCCAATCGTCCTCCGGCCAGGGGAAGAGTTGCGCATACCCCATCCGCCGCGCGACCTGCATGATCTGCCAGGCGTCCTCTCGCGCTTCACCGGGCGGGTCGATCATTTTCTCCCAATGCTGAGTCCGACGCTCGGTGTTGCCAAAGATCCCCTCCCGTTCAATCCACGCCGCCGACGGGAGGATCAAATCCGCAATGGCGGTCGTGGGGGTGGGGTAAATATCACTGACCACGATGAACCGGCCATCGCCGGGGGAGCGGTCGAATCGGTGCAGGTTGGGCAACGTCACCCAAGGATTGGTCGTCTGCACCCACAAACATTTCACATCGCCCCGTGCGAGCGCCCGAAACATATCGACCGTATGGTATCCCGGTTCGGATGAAATCGTCCCCGGTTCCAAGCCCCAGATCTTTTCTGCTTTTTGGCGATGCTCCTCGTTCGTGACCACCATGTCCGCGGGGAGCCGGTTGGCCAGCGTCCCGACTTCCCGGGCCGTGCCACATGCCGACGGCTGCCCCGTCAAACTGAGCGGATTGCTCCCCGGTTTGCAGATCTTGCCGGTCACCAAATGCAAGTTGTTGATCAAGTTATTCATCCAGGTCCCGCGGCTGTGCTGGTTGACTCCCATGCACCACAAACTGACGGTCCCTCGGCGACGGTCGGAATAAATCTTGGCCAAGGTCGTCAGCTGCGATTCGCTGACGCCGCTCCATGCGGCGACCCTTTCCGGCGAGTATTCCTCCAGAAATTTCTCGAATTCCTCCATGGAACTCTCGTGAGCCTGGTCGGTGAATTTGTAGCTGTCGGCTTGGGCGTCATAGCAGCCGTAGCCGATCGTCGCCAGGTCCTCGATCCCTCGGCGAAAGACGACATTCTCCGAGATGAAATCCCGATCCAATGCATTCCACTTCAGCAATAGATGCAGAATGCCATTCGCGAGCGCCAGATCGCCGCCCGGCTGAAACTGCACATACAAATCGGCAAACTGGCTGGTGGGGGTCCGCCGCGTGGCCAGGTCGATGATCTTGACCCCGGGGTTCTTCCGCCGATGTTCCAGGATGCGGCTGAAGAGCACCGGGTGCATCTCCGCCATGTTGTTCCCCCACAGCACGAAATCGTCGGCGAGTTCGAAGTCGTCGTAGCAACCCATCGGCTCGTCGCTCTGGAACTGCGTCATGAAGCCCATCACGGCGCTGGCCATGCACAACCGCGCGTTGGGCTCCAGGTTGTTACTCCGCATCCCCGCCTTGACCCATTTGAGCGCGGCGTAGCCGTCGAACACGGTCCACTGCCCGGAGCCATACATCGCCACGGATTTCGGACCGGTGGCTGCCAGCGCCTCGCGATACTTGACGGCGATCAAATCGAGCGCTTCCTCCCAGGAGATGCGACGAAACTGGCCGTCGGCCTGCCGGAGCTGCGGGAATAGCAAGCGATCCTGGCCGTAAAGCATCCCCGGCAAATGATAACCTTTGGTACAGAGTAATCCGCGATTGACCGGGCTCGCTTCATCTCCCCGAACTGCGACGACTCTTCCGTCGCGCACGCCAACCTCCACGCCGCAACCGGTGCCGCAGTAGCGGCAGGGCGCCTTGTTCCAGCTCACGCCGACTATCGGCAGCGTGGACTTCGGCGCGGAGGCATCCGCCACGGTCACGGTTTGTTTGCTGCAACCGACCGCGCCAGCGGTCAGCGTGGCGGTGGCTGCCGCAGAGCTCGCTAAAAACTCTCGACGATGGAGCGACATCGGACGGAATCTCCAAAGACAATCGTTTGTGGAACTGGGGTGTCCAAATTGTTCGCCGGTCGCTTACCTGAAGTCGTAGAACAATTGAGGACAATTGTTCTACGATCGTGCGTCGACCACTTCATTCGGCGTTCGGCGCCGTCGTCGCAGCGTTTTCTGCGCGTTTCGTTCGCTCCGCTTCAAACCATTGGTGTTCGGGTCGAGCCAGGATCTCGTCGATCGCGGCGTTGACCGCGTCGGCGGCGGCTTGGTTGCCCGCCTCCGCCGCATGGCTCGCCAACTCGCGAGCTTGGGGGACCAGCTGCATGTAGAATCGCTCGGCGACTTCGTACATCCCGTGCCAATGGGCGTAGTCGGGGGCCATCATCGAGGCGCCGTGCCGAGCCCGCCGCCCTTCGTGATGCCAGAGGTAAAACCAGGTCCACTCGATCTCCTCGTCGAATTCGGCCGGCGTCAGCAACTGCTGCCCGCGGAGGGCGGCGATGATCTTCTGCCCCGGCTTGGCGAATTTCTCGTTGTAGTTGATCACGAAGTCGTCGTACTGTTGGTAGAACGCCTCGACGTACGGCGTGGTATGGCAGTGCAGGCAAACTTGTTGCATCTCTTGCCGCTTGGCCTGCCAACTGCTGTGGATCTGCGCCTGCCGCTTTTCCGGGTCGGTCTCTTGGATGACCTCCCCCTGCAAGTTCGTATCCATCAGCAAGCTGACCGGCGGCCGATTGGTCCACGAAATTCGTTGCCCGGGATCGTGCGTGATCTTGCCGCCGTTCTTGCTGTGCCCCGACATGTGGCAGGTCGCGCAGGTCGGGGCTTGCGTGTAGTCCTGACCCAAGATCCAACTCGCGCTATCCAGGTTCATGTGCGCATGGAGATCGCGGAAGGCGACCCCGTGTTTGGACTCCTCGTAGATCTCCTTTTGCGGGTGGTCGGGCCCCAGGTGGCACTTGCCGCAATTCTCCGGTTGCCGCGCCCGCCGCGGCGAGAAATCGTGGCGGGAGTGGCAGGCGGAGCAGGAACCGAGCGATCCGTCCAGGTTCAGGCGGCCGATCCCGGTATTGGGCCAGCTGCTGGAATGCAACACCGGCCTCCCGCTGCCGTCTTTCTTGACGCGGGCCACGGCCGCCAGATTGGTCGGTTTCCCCTGCGCATCCGGGATCAAGTCATCGACGGACAACAGGCCGCCGTCGGTCGACTCCAACAGGACTTTGCTGCCGTGGCATTGTTTGCAGCCGGTGTCGACGCTGGCCATCCCGTTGACCTGGGTGACCGCCATCCCAGGCGTGGGGGAGTGTGGATCAAACGGCACGCGGGAACCCTCAACCGTTTCGGCCAGGCGATTGTCCAAGGAGGCCAAGATGTTTCCCGCTTTGGCATGGTGGCTCGCTTGAAACTCCGCCGCCTCGGTCGGATGGCAACGCGAACAATCCAGCGGCGTAACGATCGTGGCGATCGTCGCTCCATAATGATTGAACGCGTCGATGTCCCCTTCCTGCGCCTGATGGCACTCGACGCAACCGATCCCCTTCACCGCGTGGGTGCTCCCCTTCCAGTGATCGATGATGCCTGGCGAACTCTGCTGGTGGCACTCGACACAGCCCCGCGAATTGGCGGGTACCATGACATGCTTGACTCGAGTCCCCAGTTCTTGCTCGCGACGCTGATGCTCCGTCCATTGCACGAAGACCAACGAGGCCAGGAAGACCAGTCCCAGAAACCCGATGATGAACTGTTTGGCTCGAATGCTCATGGAAATTTATCCGAGGAATGGATGGTTGGAGAAGTTGAGTTTGGAATCTTAAATTTTGAAACTTGAATTTTGAATCGACCCGGACCAGATACGTCGGCAGCTTTCGGACTCAATGTGCCACCACCGCCTCCCAAACCGTCAATCCAACCAGCAGGAACGTAGCCACGATTCCGATATAGATGCTGATATCTTCTATCCGAGTGATCTTGCGCAGGACCGCATCGATCCACGGCCACAAGACCATCGCCGCAACGATCAACCCGCTACTCAACACAGCAAACGTCAACGAAAACAGCTTCAGCCAGCGGAATGACACGTAAAAATACCACTCCGGCTTGATCACCTCCGGGGTTGTTAGGGGATCGGCTTTGATCCCCAAGGTCGCCGGGAAAATCGTCGCCAGGGCGCTCAGCAGGATCATGAGTACCAACCCGATCATCAGCTCGGTCAAGATGTGGTCGGGAAAGAAGTTGAACGTGCGATTGTCGGCCGGATCGTCGCGCGGGCCGGTGAATTGGCTGACGCCGTGCAATCGAATGAATGTGATATGCACACCCAGCAGCAAGACGATCGTCGTCGGTAACACCGCCGCGTGCAGGATGTAGAACCGCGGCAACGTCTGGTCGTTGTAGCTGCTCCCCGCCAGGAGCATCTGCTTGAAAAAGCCTCCCACGTAAGGGACCGCATCGCAGATATTGGCGGCCACGGTCGCCCCCCAAAAACTAAGTTGCTCGAACGCCAGACTATACCCGGTGAACCCGGTCAAGAGCGTCAGCAGCAACAGGGCCATCCCGATCATCCAGTTGATCTCGCGGGGACGGCGGTAGGCGGCGGTGAAGTAGACGCGCATTTGATGCAAGATCACCGCGGCGATCATCAGGGTCGCGGCCCACTTGTGTACGCTCCGCAAATACCAGCCGAAGGCCGCCTGGTTCGTGATGTAGTCGATCGACTCATACGCCGTCTGCGGGGCCGGTTGGTAATAAAACGCCAGCAGAATTCCGGTCACAATCTGAACGACGAACAGGTAGGCGGGTGTGCCGCCCAGGCAGAACCACCAGCGTTTGAGGTGGTAGGGAACCGGTTCGTTCGTTAGCTCGTAGAGCTGAGCCTGATTGACCGGAATCCGTTCGCTCAGCCAAGTTTTCCAGCTTCCCATCGTCAGGCGTCTCGTTGTAAGCTCAGCGATTGGGCAGGGATCCGCACGTACAACAAGCCGTTTTCGACTTTGAGTGAGAATCGGACCAGCGACTGGTTTGCCTGCGCCGGCGGACCGGCGGTCGCCTTGCCGCTGGGATCGAACGCGCCGTTGTGGCACGGGCAAAAGAAGCGATTGTTCTGTGCTTCCCAATGCACCTGGCAACCCAAATGCGGGCAAATGCTGGAGAGCGCCGCGAAGGATTCAGGGCTGTCCCCCTCCGCTTGGCGCGCCACGACGATCTTGGCGCCCGACGGAGTCGCGTACTGCCGCGCGTCCCCCATTTTGAACTCGGACGTCCGACCCAGGAATTGCCAGACTGAGTCATCGTCCGCCGAATAGAGATAATCCAACGCGAATTTCGCAAAGGTGCCGTACCCGGCCAGCAGCCCCCCGCCCATCGTCACCGTCGATAGGAGCCGCAAGAAATCTCGGCGAGGCGGTTCCCCGTTCGCCGAATCGTCCGGCATGCGAACATGCGGATTGACCATCATGGTGCTCCGAAGCCGTCGTTCGTATACTCTCGCCGCTCAATATATACTGAAAAAAGTGGATGTCCATATCCACCAAAGAAATGTAACCAGTGGGGTAGCGATGATCCTCAGCAAGACGGCGGAATACGCGTTGCGAGCGACGGTCTTTCTGGCACAGCATCTTGGGCGAACGATCCCTCGTGCCGAGATCGTCGCTGCCACACAGGTTCCCGAGGAGTATCTGGTCAAAGTCTTGCGCCGTTTGGCGAGCGCGGAACTGGTGCGGATCCGCCGCGGGGCCGGCGGCGGCTACACGTTGGCTCGGGGGCCCGAGGCGATCTCGGTGTGGGATATCGTCGCGGCGATCGATCCGGTTGCGATTCCCAATGTCTGTCCGTTGGGATTGGCGGAGCACACCGTGCGACTCTGCCCATTGCACGCGACGATCTGTCAGGTCACTCGCGACGCGATCGAGGCGTATTCGCGAGTGTTGCTGCGGGATCTGATCCCTCGCGCGACGCGTCGCCGACAAGCCTGCGACTTTCCGGTGGGGAACAGTTGAGGACAACTGTTCTACAATGTAGAGCAATTGTCCCCAATTGCTTTCTTCCCTATCCCGCCGCGAACAGTTGAGGACAACTGTTCTACAATGTAGAGCAATTGTCCTCAATTGCTTTCTTCCCTATCCCGCCACGAACAGTTGAGGACAACTGTTCTACAATCTCACGCAGCCAACTGTTCTACAGTGAGGCCGACTGGCTGGGGAACACGTTCGAAGGAAACTCGGAGGCGGGCGGCACGACCTCCACCACAAACGTACTTTGCTCCAGCCCTTGTAGCACGCGCCTGGGATCGGCGGCGGCCGGTTGCAAGCTGGGACTTGGTGCGCCGAGCGAAGGTTCGGAGTTTCGCGGCGCCGATTCCGCTCGCGTCGATCGGGTGGGCTCGATTTGCGGTGCGGGGCCGGTCAGGAACATCACCAAACCGATTCCGACCAGCAGCCCCAGCAGCGTGCTGCCGCCGACGAGCGTCCGTTTGCTGGGGCCTTCGGGTTGGCTGGCGACTTGGACATCCGCCACGCGCGTCAACAGGTCGGCGCTTTGGGCTGCGTCGGTCATCGAAGTGGTCCGCACCCACTCGGACTGCAATTCGCGGAGGACCTCGTCGCGGCGTTTGTACTCTTCGTTCAACTGATCGTAAATCACCCGTTGCTCGGTCAAGCGTTGCAGGCGAGCGGTCGTGTCGTCGACCAACTTCGTCAGACGCAGGGCGTTCGACTGGAGGATGGTGATCTGATCATCCAGGCTGGAGAGCGCTTGTCGCAACTCGCGCCGCAGCGCTTCTTCGACTTCGGCGACCGCTTGCTCGGCGGCGAGTATTTTGGGGTGGGGGTGGGAGTAATCCCCGCTGACGGTTGCCAGATTGAGTTGGGCGTCGACCCATCCCTCCTTCAAACGCCGTACCGCGGGGAGCAGGTCCAGCATGTTATTGGGAGTCGCCAGCACGTCGGGGTTCGCGGCTTGAACCGCTTTGGCCAGGAGTGCCCGCTGGGTCTCCGCCGAATCGACCTGGCTTTGCACCGCCCGCAACTCGGTTTGAATCTGTCCCAAGTTGCGGTACAAGAGGATGTCGCCCGTTTTTGGTTCGATCAAGTTCCGCAGTTCGGCCAGATCGGGGCCGACCTCGAGTTCAAACTTCTCAATCGTTCCGCTGATTTCGGCCAGCGAAGCCTGCGCCGATTCGACGGCGCGTCCCAGTTCGGCTTGCATGCTGCAGGCGCGATCGTAGCGGACTCGTCGCAGTTCGACTTCGGTTTCCGCTCGGAGGATCTCGGCGAACTTGCGGGCCCGTTCGGGCGAATCGGCGACCACCGTCAGGCGGATCAGATCGGTCTTCCCCAACTCCGCACCGTTGGCGGCGCTCACTTGGATCGCGCCCTGCGTTTCCTCCACGACCTTGGAACTGGGCCAGGCGCCGCGCGAACTGCGGCTGCTGGGTCCGAGTTGTTCCAGGGTGCGGCGAACCACTTCCGGATGCCGCGCAATCTCCAGGACCGTCTCTTGGGCGACTTTCATTTCGTCCAGCGACGCGAACACGCCCGGCCGGTTCGAGCGGCCGATGATCTCATCGCGCAGATGAAACACCTGGCTGGCCCGCCACTGTTTCGGCCCCCACAAGGCGTATCCCACCGAGAGCAGAAAACACAGGGACAAGGGCGCCAGGAGCGCCAGGCGATGGCGGCGGAAAGCCCCCAGCCACCAGCCCACAGCCCCTTCTCTGGCGGCGAGGAGTTTCGAAAAGGAATCGTCGTAGACCGATTTGGATTCGATCGAGTTCATGAGGCGCGCTGCGGGTGGACGGAGACAATCACACCTCCATTCTTCGATTGGCAAAGCGCCTTGGTTGAGCCTACCGCCGTTTATCAGGAGTTTGCCAGACGGATCGACGATTCAGCTCGTCCAAACCCTACAATCGGTACGGACTACAGCACAGCCTTGGTCAACAAATCCAACACCTTCTCGATCGGCATGACCAGTAGTACCAGCGGGAGGGCCGGGACCAAGATCAGCAGCGCGATTTGGATAATCACGCGAACGCTGAAGGGAATGAATTTCATCCCTTTGATGAACTCATAACTCCCCCCCAAGTCTGCCAGAGATTGAATGTCGCCGCTCCCCAACAAGGACTCGTCGTTCGTCGTACCCGCATCGATCCATTTGGCGTGAAACGCACGATTGTAGCGGAGGACCAACAAGCTGTACTTTCGCAGCCAAGCCAGGCGCGCCTTGATCAGGGCCGGTGTAAACAAGAGCAACGGCCCCAGCAAGAGGAGTTCGCTGATGACGACAACGGTGACGAAGTGCACGGTGAATTGATCGATCGGCGTCTTTTCAAACACGATCAGAAACGCCGCCGCCGCGCTGAGGACACTGCTCATCGCGAAGATCAGGATGCCGAAGGAGGTTTGGGCCGTGCCGAGAAAACCCAAGCCGCCCGCGGCGTCCGCGTGCGTTGGAACCAGGTCCAGGTCCAAGCGGCTGACGTCGAAGAGAAAACGTACCCACAGCCCGTACCGCCATAACCACCGAAACAACAAGAACTGAATGACCGTCACGCCGACCGCGTGGTACCAGATCCCGGTGAGGGAAAGGCGAGTGCTCTCGCCCGCAGCCATCGTCACGGCTTGCCACGTCGTCGTTTGGGCGCCCACCACCGACTCCGCCGACACCGTCCAACTGCCGACAAACGCCAGGAGGAGCAGCGCGATTTCCACCCAAGCGGCGTCGCGCCAATAGGCCAGGCGGGCGATCGCTCGTTCAAATTTTGGGAAATCTGCCGGCCGAACCAACCCCGCCTCCAGGAAATGGAGACCCGCGGTCGTGATCCGCGGACCCACCACGACCTCGGCGATTACCAGGAGCGGGACGGCAAAAATAATCCGCGTCAGCGTGGCGAAGTCCAACAGCATTGACTCGCGCGGCGTCGGTCCCCAGGCGTGCCCTTCCCAAAACGCAAAGGCCAGGAGCGGGACCCACAACAGGACCAGAAACCAGACAATCCGCCGAGCCAGCGACGGTCCCTCCCCTTGGATCAGGCCGATGCGCTGCATCAACCGATACGCGAATCCGCCCCGTTCAATATAAAGATCGCACGTATTGGCTACGCCGCTCGACATCAAGTTCACTTTTGTATGGACTAGGTGAACTCGATTCTATCAACGTTTTCGTCGTCGCGCGACGGTTCTACTCGATTCCCCACAGCGTGAGCGAATCGGCGTCCTTGATCAAAGCCTGATTGCCCAGGATCACGGGGTAGGCGTAAGTCCCGCCCTCCGCAATCCGATAACTGGCCAGTGGCTTGTGCTGGCCGCCGTCGACCGCGACGACGTTCAACTCCCCGGTAGGAGTCAGCGTAAAGAGGACCGGTCCGGCATCGACGACCGAGCCGTAACCGCCGCGACCTCCCCCTCGCCCGCCGCGACCTCCGCCGCGACCGCCGCGTCCCGG
>JBGSLW010000193.1:0-4672 GCA_041740495.1 Pirellulaceae bacterium | reverse complement strand
GTTTTCCTCGTTCGATTACGTTTAGCCATCCTTGGCTCTCCGGGAATCTGGTGTCGTGTGTTGAAACACCAACTTCTCGAAGAGCTTTTTTTATTGCAAGATCAGTTTGCCCCGGTGCTAAGACATCCCCTAAAGTGCAGTATGAAACCAAGACAATGCTAGAATAAAGTCGCATACGCCCTCCTGAAGGACCTGCACCTAGTCTTACTACCGAGTTACATGCAGAATCCATGCAGACATCGCCTCCTCAGTGTCTATCGGCAACAGCAAAATCGACAATACCCTCGGCCTAACGTTTGAAATATCAGCTACTTGCAGGGATTTGAAATGCTCTCCGCTCACGCAAAACCCGGCACACATTGCGATATGCGACCGTGCCTGCCGGACGCGACTATCGGGCCTTGCGTGTGTCGACGACGACGTATACCGTACGGCGCCCAAATTCGTCGCCTGCCTTTGCGCTTGGCACGTCAAGCCTGTTGAATGAACCCGTCGAATCCGCGCCGCATTGCTATTCGCCGCGCACGAGGATTTTTCTTTCTAGCGTGCTAAGCGTGTTTGTCAACCATACAGTCATTTTTTTCCGCCACCTGCCGTCCTCCCGTCCTGCCGTCGAGAACGCTCAACACGGTTCCGTCCGATTATCTTTCCGCGTGCGGGTCGACCTGCGCATCACGTGCACGACGATCCCGCCGCCCGATGATGGCAGCTAACCCATTACCTTTTTCCGGAGACGAACGATGACGACCAAAACGAAGAAAGCCCCCGCGACGAAAGCCAAGAAGGCCCCGAAGGCCAAATCGGCACCGGCCAAGACCCCAAAGGCCAAGTCGGAACCCAAGGCCAAACGGGTTAGCGCCCTCGACGCCGCGGCCCAGGTTCTGGCAGCGTCCAAGGAGCCGATGAACTGCCAGGCGCTCGTCGAAGCGATGGCGGCGGGGGGCCTCTGGACTAGTCCGGGAGGCAAAACCCCGCACGCCACGCTGTACGCGGCAATTCTGCGGGAGATGAACGTGAAGGGGAAGGATGCACGGTTCAAGAAGGTCGAACGCGGGCAATTTGCGGCGAACTAGGCTGCAAACAAACCGATCGGCGCTACGCCCTGGAGACGGGGCGTTTTGTTGTTGCGGCACTTACCAACTTTGCATTGATGCTTCGACTGCGTCCGTCGCTTGGACCAGCTGCGAGATTTCGGATTCGACCTCCGCAAACTCTTTTTTTGCCCGGTCAACCCACCGATCGATCTTTTTGCGTTCGTCAGCGAATCTCACGTAATCGTGGCCGCCGACCGCCGCTTGGGCCCGGCGGAGATTGCCGCGAGTCTGGTCAAGTTTTTCGCTCGCCAGGTGCCGTTGGCGAAGCAATGATTCCATCTGACGACGCAATTCCGGATCTTCGCACGACCGTACAAGCTCCTGTTGCGGATCGCCCCACGACATCCGGCGGCGTTCGATTTCGCTTAGCTCGCTCTGAAGAGGCCGGCATCGCTCCTGGTGCTCGGCAACGTGTTTCTCGAGTTCGACGTTTGCTTCATCGACCAGACGGCGAAGCTCGAGCGACCGCTCGCGAAAGCGGTCGATATCATTGATTCTCTTCCTGAGCAATCGTCGTTTTTCCAGCAGGCGAACGACCGACGCCAGGTTTTCTTTGGTCCTGCCCGCAGCGCGCAGCACGTCGACCACTGTAGCGGTTTCGATTGGCTCGCCGGCGTCGACGGCTCTGGCCAGCTGGTTGAACCTGGTCAGGGCGTCCGCTTCGATCCGCTCGACGCCATCCAAAATTTGATCAAGCGATTGCATACCTAGTCTCCTTTGCTTGGGCCAACAACTGTTTCTGTCGCAGCCAGCTTTTGACGTCCCGCTGGAATAACTGTCGAAACTCTCGCGGAGCGGGTGCCACCAGAATTTCGTCAAACGTTGCGTTAACCATTTCTACGGGCTCGGTGCCCAACGCCTGGGCGTAGCAATAAGCGGGCGACAAACCGTAATCCGGGCCGGCGAAATATCGGTCGTCATGTGCAAAGCGATAGCCGAGCCTGTGCGCCCGCTCGTGGAGATGAATCGCCGTCCGAATAAACTGCAGGCCGTGGCCGAAGGTGCAGGGGTGCCGGGCTTCGCCTTTGGCGACGTCGAGAAATGCTGACTCAGCGATCGTCAACTCGGCTTCGCGGTAGGCCAGGCCGACGCGCTCATATTTCGATAGCCGCGCACAGTCATTCTCCGGCTGACGCAGCGGGAGAAGGTGGGCCAATTCGTGGATAGCAACTGCCAAGACCGTCCGCTGCAAGCTGTTCCAGGCAAACGGATCAGGACTCGAGATGGTCGCCGCCACGGAGCAATCGACCACGGCAACAGCCCCAGGGCCCTGCCACTTGTTATCGCGTTCGAGCACCAGTCTTGCCGCGTACAGGTTGCGATTTGCGTAGCCGAGCGTTCGCGGGATCCGAGGCAGATTGGGGGGATGATCGAGCACGTAAACGGGCACGTTGTGTGCGTGTATGTCTGGGCCGGCGAGCTGCCGGCAGAGCCAGGTTGCTTCCTCGATGCAGGCCGCGACTTCGGCAGGATCAGGTTCCATTTATCGACCTCCGTGTGCAAGTGAATCTTACCGACGTGTCCAGCTGGGTTTGCCAGATTCTGGCAACGGCTCCAATACAATTTTGAAGCGGGTCGAACACCGACGGCAGATCGATTTGCGGGTTACACTTCCATCGCCGTTTGCTTCGCTGCGAACGGTAATATGCAAGTGGTATCCACACTGCGGACATGAGGGGATCGGGATGAAAACGCAGGGTGCGTTAGCCCACGAGATCACGTTGGATTTATTGCTGCCGGAGGTCATGGAAATCGGACGATTGAAAGAAACTCTGTCTCAATTTGAGATTCCCTCGGGCGGTATTCGGAGATGAGCAGGCCACGGAAGGAACCATCGGATTTTGCAGTCATACGGCGACGCCGTTGGTGAATGATCACAGAATGATTTGATAGCGGTTTGTGTTCGAGATCGATTGAGACATTTGCCCAAGTACTTACGTACAGTACGCCCTTATATATAAGGGCGTACGTACTTAAGTACGGTACGACAATATGTACGTACCGAACCGCGTACCTATTGGCGTACCTATTTGGCATCTTGGATCTTGTGGTAAACGGTAACCTTGCGTCCCTTGGGCTTTCCCTTCGGCCGCGCTGATCGACGCTCGATTTGTTTCCCCGCAATCAACCGTCCGAGAGCCCGCCGCGCCCGATCGGCTCCGAACCCGGTTTCTTTTCGAATGGCGTATTCGGTACGAGACTTCCCTGGAGGGATGGCGTTAAGGACTAGGGCGTCGGCCTCAGCGTTGGCCTTGGTTTGTTTGCGTTGCTGCGCAGTTACTGATGCCCGCAATGTCGGGTCGGTCGCCTCATCCAGAACCCATAACGGGAACTGCCATCGGATCGACCTGGATGGTAACGGGGGAAACGACCGGCATACTGAGTCGAGTACCGCATAGTCGGGACATTCATGCGGTCTGATAATCAAGTGCGTATCAGCGGCTCGACTAATGGCACCGGCCCCACTGCCAACGTCGGTAACTGATTTGCCGCTTTGATCTCCCTTGGTCGAATGATGGTTCAAGACAAAAGCCGCGTCAGTCTGGCGGGCGTACGCATCGACGGTATTGAAAACCGCCATCATTTGCGTGTTGTCATTCTCCGATGTTCCCGTCGGCAAGACTCGATAAAACGCATCGATCGCAATCATGACATATTCGCCGGCACTGATTTTGTCGATGTACTCAGCGAGCCGCGCGATTGATACGTTATGCCCGCGCAGACAAAGCACATCCAGCCCGGCGTAGCTAATGCCTTGTCCGGTCGCGAAGTCGAGTGCGATCGCAATCGTTTCAATCCGATGGGAAAGATTTTCTTGGTGAAGTTCGTTATCGATTAGAAGACAGCGGCCGCCCTGGACGGCGTGACCAAGCCACGGCAGGTTGTTTGAAATGCTCAAGAGCAGCCCGCCAATCAACCACGACTTGCCTGCTTTGCTCGCCCCGATACAGTTCATCGTCTCGCCACGCCGCAGCAATCCGTCGATGACGTACGGCCGTTGCGATGGGTAGTTTGCCCGCAGCTCGCCCGCTTCCTGAATCACTGGTTTTTGCAATTCAACGTCGGGCGCGTCTTGGGCGACTTCCGGCATTAACGTAGTGAGCATTGTCCGAATCCCTCCGAGAGAATAGCTTTGACCGCTGAGCGTCCGTCTCCATGATGGACTGTCTCGGCATAGAAACTGAAAGCGCCGTGAGTCTTTGGTTTCACGCCCGCGTTAGTGCTGAATACGCAAAGCACCCGTGCACCGCTGGATGCTTGACGGAGGGTCGCCGACGTTCCTCCTGATTTTCCGGGGCGAGTCCAGTTTACGCCGTCCTGTGATTTCCAGCCGGCGCCACGCAGAAGCGCGTTCCAATCAGCCCGTTTGTCGAAATCAGCCCACGGAGTCGGTTCGCCAATATCGGGGTGCGACTCGAAGGAATGGCGTAGTTTTGCTAAATAGGTCCACGCGAAGAGCGAAGCGCTGGAGAAAACTGGTGTAGGAAAAAAGTATGGCTTGAACTTAGGTTGGGGTTATCACGACTCCAGCCCAGGAACAAGCCATGGACGGAATTATCCGATTGTCGGAAGCCCAA
>JBGSLW010000192.1:0-3548 GCA_041740495.1 Pirellulaceae bacterium | reverse complement strand
AGATTCAAGATTCAAGATTCAAGATTCAAGATTCAAGATTCAAGATTCAAGATTCAAGATTCAAGATTCAAGATTCAAGATTCAAGATTCAAGATTCAAGATTCAAGATTCAAGATTCAAGATTCAAGATCGGAAATTTGGCGAGCCGCAAGCTTGAAACTTGAATCACCTCCTTGCTTTTCCTAATCCCCATCCACCACTCCCACTCCTCCGTGGCTCCTCGCAAGATTCTCACGATCGAATCCACCTGCGACGAAACCGCCGCCGCGATCGTCGACGAAAACCTGCACGTGCACTCCAGCGTGATCGCCTCGCAGACCGACCTGCATGCTCGCTACCAAGGCGTCGTCCCCGAGATCGCGGCTCGGGCGCACATCGAGCGAATTCTTCCGGTAATTCACGAGACGATGCGTCGGGCGGGCGTCGATTTCGGCGACCTCAGTGCGATCGCCGTCGCGCATACGCCGGGACTTTCCGGGTCGTTGTTGATCGGCTTATCCGCCGCCAAAGCCATGGCATGGGCGAACCAGCTCCCGCTGATCGGAATCAATCATCTTCACGCTCATATCTACGCCTGTCGGATCGCCGCGGGGCGGGAGATTTTTCCGTGCGTCGGCCTGGTGGTCAGCGGGGGACACACTCACTTGTACCGCTGCCACGCGCCGATCGAATTCGATTTCTTGGGCGGCACGATCGACGACGCGGCTGGCGAAGCCTTCGACAAGGTCGCCTCCATGCTTAATCTGGGCTTCCCGGGCGGTCCCGCCCTCTCACGCATTGCCGACCAGGGAAATCCCGCGGCGTTCGAGTTCCCTCGGGCGCTCCTCCGCGACCGCGACTCGCTGGACTTCAGTTTCAGCGGACTAAAAACCGCCGTGCGTTATGCGTTGGTCGGGCCGGGCCGGCACGACTTTCGAAAGCTGCAATTCGATTCACAGTTGGTGGCCGACGTGGCCGCCAGTTTCCAAAGAGCGGTCGTCGACTGCCTGATCGCCAAGTCGATTTTGGCGCTGGAAAAGACCGGGTACCAGCGCTTGTGCGTGGGAGGCGGGGTCGCGGCGAACAAACTCTTCCGAACCGACTTGGAAGCCGCGATGGCCGACCGCGGTGCGGAACTTCTCATCGCACCGCTCGAGTTATGCACGGACAACGCCGTGATGGGGGCCATCGCCTTCGAACGCCTCCGCGCCGGCGACTTCGATTCGCTCGATCTGGACATCCAACCCGGGCTGATCCGCCATCCGCGGACTGCCGTGTGAGACGTCTGTCCAATCCACGCCTCCCCGTGAAATTGTCAGTTTCACGTCCCCGCGAAAACAACGCATCTCCGTGAACCCCGCGAGAGGTCCGGCCGCAAATCGGGGCCGAACAGGGCCGTTCTTTTGACAGTTGGCCGGTTCCGACGTGTCCGACGTGTCCGACCTGTCAGACCTGTCAGACCAGTCAGACGTGTCAGACGTGTCAGACCTGTCCGACGTGTCCGACCTGTCGGACCTGTCAGACGCACTGCTAAGCGATCGTTGTCTATACGGAAGGGATGTGGAATTACCAATCGGGATACGGTATTTTGATGTCGTCAGCCATTACGGGGTCTGGCAAGGACATGTCGCGTGTCCGCAAGATGAGGACGGCCGGTTTGCGTAATCCGCTGCTTCTGAATTGAAAGCAGTTCTCATGAACCCCGAAGAATTGCCCTTCATGCCGCATGGCGGCTATCGCCAGTTGCGAAGCTATAGGGTTGCCGAAGTAATCTACGACGCAACGGTCGTATTTTGCCGACGATTTTATCCGAACGATCGTCGGATGTCGGATCAGATGGTCCAAGCCGCTCGAAGCGGCGTGCGCAATATCAGCGAGGGGAGCGGGGCGGCGGCTACGTCACGCAGCAGTGAAATGAAACTAACCAACGTGGCGCGGGCCAGTTTGACCGAAGAATTGCTGCCGGATTACGAGAGTTTTTTGCGGCAAAACGGCTTGCGCGTTTGGCCGAAGGATTCGAAGTTTTGCCTGGCGATGCGTGCGAGATTACAGCGTGAACGCGACGATAGCCGGCCTCCGACGGCGGTTGGGCCCGCTCAGTTATCCGGATTGGCTGGTCTGGCCGAATTCGTTGGCAAGGCGGATCCAGAAATCGCCGGGAATGCGATGATTTGCGCCATTCACCAAGCCGGGTACCTTTTGAAACGGCAAATAGAAAGCCAAGGTCGGCGATTCATGGCCGACGGCGGGTTCCACGAAAATCTCTACCGCCAACGACAGAAACGGCGGGGATCGCCGCAAGGTGGCCGGCGTCAAGATTAGCACCGTGCCCAATAGGGTCCGACGCGTCCGACCTGTCCGACGTGTCTGACGTGTCTGACGTGTCTGACCTGTCTGACCTGTCTGACCTGTCCGAAGCGGCCAACGACCTCTTGGCCGTGCAGCGTCGTCTGGAAAAACCTTCTCAGAACCGAGGCCGCCGATACGTTCGCGCCGATTGGGGAAAACCGGCGTTTCGCAGATTGGCCAGCGGATCGCCATCTCGGCGAGGGCGGCCGAACGCGAACGGTTTGATCAAAGCCATGCCTGCCAAGAACCCGCCGATATGAGCTCCGTAGGCGACGCCCCCCGCTCCACCCAGCATTCCCAGGCTGCTGATGATTTGGAACACGAACCAGATTCCTACAGCCACAACTGCCGGAACGTCGGTGACCACGCGACCCAGCAAGACGGTGACCCGCCGCCGCGAGTGTTGCAGCAAGTAGGCGCCCATCACGCCGGAGATCGCTCCCGAAGCGCCCAGGCTGGGAATCAGCGCTGACTCGCCGCTGGCATTGAACGCGACGTGCACCAGCGATGCCAATACCCCGCAGACCAGATAGAAGATGGTGTAGCGCAGTGGTCCTAAATCGTCTTCGATGTTGTCGCCGAACACCCACAGGAACCACATGTTCCCTGCCAGGTGCGCGACCCCGCCGTGCATGAACATGGACACCAGCAAGGTCAGGTAGACCGAGACGGGCGTCGGACGCAATCCTTCCGCCACGACCTCTTGAGGCCCCAGTTCCGACTGCACTTCGACCAGGCGATCCGAGGTGATCTGGTCCTTGCCGCTGACGATCTCCGCCGGGACGGTTGCCCAGGCGAGCGTGAAGTCCTCGTTGGCGCCCATCCCCTGCAGGACGACGAATACGAAAATGTTCAATCCGATCAGCGCCAGATTGACCACGGGAAAAGACGTCCGATCGCTGTTGTCGTCACTGAGTGGAAGGACCATAACGCTCCTGGCTGTCAATCGTTTTAGAGAATACTGGTTTGCCCCGCTCTAGTCGCCAGACCTTCCTTCCACCGAGGCAGGCTCGGTGGGGAGGAGGAGGCCGCGGTAACAGTCCCGCTCTAGCTCGAGCTCTAGTCGCCAGACCTTCCTTCCACCGAGGCAGGCTCGGTGGGGAGGAGGAGGCCGCGGTAACAGTCCCGCTCTAGCTCGAGCTCTAGTCGCCAGACCTTCCTTCCACCGAGGCAAGTTCGGTGGGGAGGAGGAGGAGGCCGCGGTAACAGTATACGGAAAC
>JBGSLW010000191.1:0-12898 GCA_041740495.1 Pirellulaceae bacterium | reverse complement strand
GTCGTCCCCCTGGACCGCCCGGCAGCCGCACTTTCCGCCGCGCGTCAAGCACGTCATCTACCTCTACATGGACGGAGGACCCTCGCAGATCGATACGTTCGATCCGAAGCCGCGGTTGGCGCGCGAGCACGGCCAGCCGTTCAAGATGAAGATCGAACCGACCCAGTTCAACAATATCGGGACGGTGATGCAGTCCCCCTGGAAATTCCGGCGGTACGGCGATTCCGGGTTGGAGATCAGCGACTTGTTTCCGCACGTCGCCCAACACGCCGACTCGCTGGCGGTGATCCGTTCCATGGTCTCCAACTTTTCGGAACACACCAACGCGAATTACTTTTTGCACACGGGGAACGGTTTCCAGGGCCGGCCGTCGATGGGGGCGTGGGTCGGGTACGGCCTAGGGAGCGAAAACCAAAACTTGCCGGGCTTTGTCGTGTTGAACGGCGGACTGATCCCCCCCGGCGGACTGGATTGCTTCAACAATGGCTTCCTGCCGGCCTCGTTCCAGGGATCGATCTTCAACCCGTCGAACCCCCCGCTGGCCAATGTGCAGCCGATGGAGCTTCGGTCGTCGTTGCAACGCCGGAAACTCGATCTCGTACGACAAATCGATCACCATACGCTTGGGCAGTTGGGCGCCTGCGACGCAATCGAATCGGCGATCGTCAACAGCGAATTGGCGTATCGGATGCAAGCCACAGTACCCGAGCTGACTTCGCTGGCGGGTGAATCGTCGGAAACCGAAATCATGTACGGACTCGATTCGTCGAACCCCGCCACCGCCATCTTCGGTCGCCAATGCCTGTTGGCCCGGCGGTTGGTCGAGCGCGGGGTCCGGTTTGTGGAGGTCACTTGCCCTGCCGTCGGGCACGATCGTTGGGATCAACACGGGAATCTGCAGCGCGGGCATGCCGACAACGCCTTGGCGGTCGACCAGGGGATCGGCGCTTTGCTCGCCGATCTCAAGCGGACCGGATTGTTCGATGAGACGCTGGTGATCTGGTCCGGCGAATTCGGTCGAACCCCCTTCGCCCAAGGGAGCGATGGCCGCGATCACAACCCCTTCGGATTCAGCCTCTGGCTGGCCGGCGGCGGCGTGCGCGGCGGCACGGTCTACGGCGCGACGGATGAGTATGGCTACCGCGTCGTGCAGGATAAAGTCGAGATCCACGACCTACACGCGACGATGCTCCATCTGTTGGGCCTGAACCACGAACAGGTCACCTATCGTTGGGGAGGCCGGGATATGCGGCTGACCGACGTCCACGGCAAAGTCATTCGCGCCATCTTGGCGTAAAAAATTTCTCGGGTACGGCGCCCGAATCAAAAATGTCGTACCTCCGTGCGCACTCCTATCTCCTACTCCTACTCGTACTCCCACTCCTACTCGTACTCCTACTCGTACTCGTACTCGTACTCGATACCGAATCACAATCACAAGCGCAAAGCAATTCGAAGGGAGCAATGCCTGTGAATCGAAGGATCTGGATCGGTCGCGCCGCGGTTGTGCTCTTGATGTTGGCCTCTCGAGGGTATGCACAGGGGCCTTCGCTTCGGCCCGAGGAAACACTGGCCGAGGTTTGGCAGATCGTCGATCAGAATTTTTTTGATCCGACTTTTCAGGAAGTCTTTTTCTGGCCGACGAAGACGTAGTAAGGTGTTCGCAGCAGGGGGACGTAGGGGATTTTACTCCGATTCTCTTCCAGGAATGCCGTTTGAAAATGGTGTTGCAGAAAGGGGAGGTGGTCGGGGGAGGGAAAGACGTTGTCGGTGGCGAACCAAGGGGGCCAGAGCGTGCGCGTGAACCAGCGATGTCGGCGCAGCCCCGCCGCGGGGAATTTGCGCGACACATAGAAGTCGACGGCGCCGATATGGCCGCCGTCGCGCAGAATCCGTTTGGCGTTCTCGATCGCCGCAAACCAATCGGGGATCATGGTCAGCGAGTAGGAAAACGTGACGATGTCGGCGACGCCTTCCGGGGGAGTGAACTGGGTTGCGTCGGCGACCACCGTTTCGACGTTGGTCCAGCCCCGCGCCTTGGCTCGGCGTTGAGCGACCTCCAAGAGCGAAGGGGCCAGGTCGACGACATAGACCTTGCCCAGTTGGCGAATCGATTCGCCGAAGTGTTCCAAGTTGACTCCGGTGCCGCCCCCCAGATCGACCCAGACCCCCCCCGCAGGTCGCGGGAGGTTTTCCCACAGACGCTCGCGCCCCTTCAGTAGGCGGCGGCGGAAGTCATCGTACGAATCGGCTTGTCCGCTGTAAAAATTCTCCATCCGTTCGGCGTGGCTCTTACCGCGCACCGGTCGGAGGAGCATGTGGTACAGGATCTTGAGATCACTCCATAACGACATGCAACGGTTCTCGGGGGGGCGGGGGGCGGGGGCGGGGCGGTGCGGGGGCGGCGGAAAAGGCTTAGGCGGACGGGAGATCGGCGATGTAGAAGCTGGCGTACGTGTGGACGCGATCGCGCGTGTGGAGCTCGTTCGCCAGCTCGCGATCGTACGTGAGCAATTCGCCCAAGCGACGCGTCTGACCGCGATACTGGACTTGGACCTGATCGACGAAATCGGTCTTCAGTCCGCCGCTCCGCCAGAGCACGCGGGCCTCCGGCGCACGGCGGTTGAGGATCGCCTGCCACTCCGCCTCCAACAGCGGGAAGAAGTGGTCGCTCAACCAGTCCATGTGGTCCAGCAGGATGAAACGTGAAATCGTGCCGTCGTGCTTCTCCAGAAATCCCTGCACCGAATCGGTATGCGTTGAAATCCGTTCGACGGCGCCCGCCTTGAGCTGCGCGAACCCGGCCTGGGTCAAGTATTCAGGGCAGCATCCGCGGGTGTACTGCCCGTTGATATAGACCCGCCAGAAATAGTTGTCGTGCAGCGGAAGTTTGGTGAAGACGGCTTCCACGCAGTCCTGGCAATACTTGATCAGCCCGCCTTGGTAGTGCAGTTCGATTTGCCGTCGCTGGGCGCGGGGAACGCCCAACATCGAAAGAGTCGTATCGCGGTTCAACGCAAACTTGACGATCCCGGTCCAAAAGCGTTCTTTGAGCGAGGTGTTGTAGATCGTCTGCTGGGCTTCCAGATTCTCTGCATTCAGGAGCCGCTGAAGTTGCGGTCCGACTTTGATCATCCGATCGGTGTAGACCTTGAGCAGGCGGGCGAACGTCCCCGACGAGCCGCGGAAATAAAAGGTCCGGCGGGGATTATCGAACCATTTGATCTTGCGATCCCAGAAGTCGCGGGCCCACTCGGAAAGCTGCGGCCGCAATTGCGATGCGTAGATTGAGCGAACTCCCTTGAGCCGCCCCTCCCCGAACATCTGGAAAAAGGTAGCGAAGTCCAATCGCCGAATCCCCGCCTGTTTCAGTTCGAGCAAGGCGTTTTGCCGGGGATTCATGTCCACGGCGTAAACATGCTGTGGATCGCAGAGTGCATAATCCAGTGCATTGCACCCGGCGCTGGTGATCACCAGCACATTGTCGGCCGGGGTCAATCGCAAGGCGACTCGATCCAATCGCGGATCTTCCCAGCAGGTGTTGTAAACCAGGTTGTTCCGATGGACGGTGTTGAAGATCCGCCGACTGAACCAATCAAGCAAAGGCATAGGAATCGAATGCGGTGCGACGGAGGAATGGGTACACCAAAGCGTGCGGCGAAGCCGAGTGTAGCACCCGGCTTTCCCTCAATCGAGCGTTTCGGTGCCCCGCCGCGAACAACCGAAGCCGGATTTTACCAATTCCGGCCGACCCCAGAAAGGACGGCCAGCACACCCGGCCAGGTGATCGTCGCGCGCCCCACGCCGCCGCGGCCAGGCCCTGGTCACCCCCCCACCAATTCGTAGAATACCAATGTCCCCTTCATGAACCGGTTGCTTCCCATCGAATGATGAACTCCTTTGCCGTTCCTTCCTTGAACGAACTGTGCGCCGAATTCGAGGCGCTGGAGGACTGGGATGAGCGCTATGAATTCCTGGTCGACCTGGGCCGCCAGTTGCCTCCCCTGGAGACACGCCTGCAGAACGATGCGAATCGCGTCCGCGGGTGCATGAGCACAGTTTGGCTCGATCTGCAAATCGGCGACGATCCGGATCGGCGGATCCACATCGCAGCGGACAGCGACTCTCTGATCGTCAAAGGACTCATCGTCCTGCTATTGGCGATTTACGAGAATCAACCGGCGGCCGAGGTGTCGCACATCGATGCCGCGGGGATCTTGAAAGGGCTGGGACTTGCCCAGCACCTCAGCCCCAACCGACGAAACGGCTTGTTCGCCATGGTGGGCCGTGTGCAGGAACTGGCGGCCGAAGCGGCCTGACGCGCGCCGACGATCAACCACCCTTCCCCAGCCGCGTTCGGCGGCCGACCCTCCCGCGGACAGATTGTGCCGTCTTGGTCTCAATAGGTATCGCAACCTCTTCGTTTAACGCCAAGCCGAAGGCGCCGGCACGATTAGCTTGGCGTACAGGGCAAAGCCGTGGCGTACACGGCAAAGCCGGGACGATTAGCTTGGCGTGCAGGGCAAAGCCGGCGCCTCCGGCTTGGCGTTAAACGAAATGTTGGAAAGATGGCGCAACAAAACGGCGCGACCTCTGCGCCGAGTGGAAAACAAGTTTTTCCACCCCGGCCGCTGAGCAGTTCCGGGGGCCGCTGAGCCGATCCAGGTCAGCCCCCGCTTTTCTCTTCGTTCTCTGGTTTGGGAGCGGTTTGCTGCTGCCGTTTCTGCAACTCCTGCACGAACTCTTCGGCTCGCATCCGATTCAGGAATAACCCTGGAGCGGTCAGCGCTTGATTCAAGAGCGTCAAGGCTTGTTCGTAACGCCCTTCATCAGCAAACAGGTGGGCGACATAAAACGCCGAATCGGTCGGCACGTTGGCCTGGTTGATCACCTGGGAAAACAACTGTTGCGCCGCTTTCTGGTTGCCCAGTCGGTATTGGATCCAAGCGAGGGTCGAAGCAGCGTACACGTTTTGGTTGGAATTGAAGTTGGACAGGGCCATGTCCAGGGCATTCTGCTTGCGGGCCGGTTCGCTGCTCTCGATCAGGCTGAGGGCGAGCATGTTCCGGACCAGGAAGTCGTTCGGACGCCGCGAATTCAACTCTTTGAAGTCGGCTTCGGCGGCGGAAAAAGCTCCGCGGTAGTAGGCGATCTGTCCGCGCATCAAGCGGATGACATCGGGATCGTAGCCGCTTTTCTCTGCCTTTTCGATCCAGACCGCCGCTTCGCCGGGATTCCCCGTTTGCAACAAAAATTCGCCGTACTTGTATTGGCTGTGCCGATCGTCGGCGTGTTGGGCCACGGCTTTCTCAATCCACTCCTTGGCTTCGGCCGTTTTGCCGGCGCGTAGATACCATTCGAACAAGGTCAATTCCGGAACGGGAACGTTGTCGGCATCGAGCGCCCGGGCGGCGGTGAGCTGTTGCAGGGCCTGTTCCACCTTGTCTTGCCGAAAATCCAAATCGGCCAGGCGTATCAAGACCATCGCACTCTCTGGCAGGTACTTGGATCGCAGCTCCTCCAAGTAGCCGCGGGCCTGGTCCAACTGCTCGCGATTGCTGGCGATCTCTGCGATCGTGTCCAAGTAATCCGTTTCCAAGTGCTTCTTCTGTTCGTCGTTCCACGTCCCGGCGTCAATCGCCCGCCGCGTCTCCTGGATCTGGGCCCAGGCATCCGCAAATCGCCGTCCGCCTAACGCCATTCGAGCCAACGCGACGTAGATCCCTGGATACTCCGGCGATTCCACCGCGGCTTGCTCCAAGGCCTGGTAGGCCGAATTCCCATCGTTCGCAGCGAGCAACAGGGCGGACCAGAGCAGGCCGGCGGGGGGCAACGTCGGATTCGCCGCGCAGATTTCATTCAGCTTGGTACGGGCCGGTTCGAACTCGCGCTTCGCAAACGTCTCGACGACACCGCGAAGCGCCGCGGAGACTTCCGATCCCTCGGCGAACTCGCCGGGAATCAGCTGGTCGAGCTGCTGCATGACCCGATCGATCATCTCCTTCACTTGCTGTTCGTTCCGCTGAGGTTGGGCAGGTTGTTGTGGGCTGACCCTTCCCGCTGCCCCCCCCGCCCCCGCGGCGCTGCCTGCAGCGCCCGGAACCGGATCGGTCTGCGCCGTGGCAACGGACCACCCAAGCAATCCCCATCCCACGAGTAACGACAAAGCCCGCAAGCTAGTTTTCATATCGAATGCGCCTTGGCAAAAATGCGATGGACTCTTGTGCGCCGCGCCGAGCTTTCGATCGGTCAGCGGGCGAACCGCGAATAACACGCTGGACACGCGGGGCCGGGCCGTTTCGGCGTTTCGCCCGGATCGAATCAGTTTCGCATTTCGCGCACGCCCTGGCAAGCGCTGCGGGAGGGGGAAGGCGGAAGGGGGAAGGCGGAAGGGGGAAGGCGGAAGGTGGAAGGCGAGTGCGAGTTACCTGTACGCCGGCTTTGTAAGCCGGCGACGTGGACCTCCACCATGAACCCATTTCGCTTCCAACTTACCTATTCTCCGCGTCTCCGCGCGATCAACCCCATCGATACCCCGTCGCGCGAACAGTTGAGGACAACTGTTCTACGATGCGCGCCAGCCCCTCACGCTGAACCGTCGGCAGCAGGCGTATGCGCCTGTCGCTTTACGATCCCCGCCGGTCGAATCACCTCGAACAACTCCAGCATCGCCTGAGACTGATTCAACACGTAGAAATGCAGGCCGGGCACGCCTTGCTCGATCAGACTTTGAACTTGCCGTTGGGCGTGTTCAACACCTACCGCCATTTGCCAGGCCGGATCGTCTCGCTCGGCTAACCTCGAGGCCAAATCGGCGGGGATCTTCGCCCCGCACAACGATGCGATCCGCTGGATCTGACTCAGGTTGGTGATGGGCAAGATCCCGGGAACGATGGGAGCGCGGATCCCGGCCTGGTCGCAACGCTCGCGAAATCGCCAGAAGTCAGCGTTGTCGTAAAACAGTTGGGTCAACACAACCGAGCCGCCGGCGTCGACCTTCCCCTTCAAATGGTCGATGTCGACCTCCAGGCTCGGCGCCTCCTGGTGTTTTTCGGGGTAGCCGGCCACCGCGATATCGAACCCCGGAAACTCGGATCGAACCAGGCGGACCAATTCGCTGGCGTGCCGGAGTCCATCGGCGGTCGGAACGAACGTCGTTTGTCCGTGCGGCGGATCCCCCCGGAGTGCGACGACATAATCGATTTGCGCGGTTCGGGCGGCTGACAAATATTCCCGCAATTGAGCGACGCTGGACCCGACCAATGTCAGGTGCGTCGCGACGGGCACTTGAAACTCGCGCTTGATCCGCCGGACGACTTCCAGTGTTTTATGTCGCGTCGATCCCCCCGCGCCGTAGGTGCACGTGAGAAAATCGGGGCGGTAGTCGAGCAGTCGGGAGACGTGTCCGAACAGAGCTTCCTCCCCCGCCGCGGTCTTGGGCGGGAATAGCTCGATAGAAACCGCGACATGCGCCGGGCGGTAGATCTCAGCGAAACTCATGCCAACTTACAACCAGGAGGGGACATCAACTCGGAGAACCAGCAACAAGTCAGTCAGCGTGTGGAGAAGGTACTTTGTCACACGGTAACCATCAGCCGCCTAGCGCTAGCCTGCGGTTTCAGGAAGAGCCGCACTCTAAGAAACCGCAGGCTAGCGCCAGGCGGCTGATTTTTCGGTAGGCGTCCAACCCCGAACGGCTCCGGCTCATTTGCGATCATCCCGGGCCGGATCGAGTTGTTTGAGGAGCGCGTCGTCGTTGGCCTCTTCGGTTTTGGCCTTCGCGGCGGCCGGATCGGGAGCTCCCGTCTGCGGCGCATCCTTAGCGTCGCGCTCCGACGTCAGATGGTCAAACGAAAACGAATTCGGTCCCTCTTTCGTGACCTGAGCCGTCAGTTCGGTGGCGCGGTTATAGCGGGCAGGGACCTGCTCGATGAACAGCCCGTCGATCTCGGTCGACTTTCCTTGCTTGCTGATCGAGACTTTGTAATTTCCGACCGGAGCGCCGATCTTGTCGAGAAACGACAGGGCGAAGGTGCCCGAAGCATCGGTCCGCCCGACGGCACTTTGTCGTACCGACGGGTCCGTGAAGAGAACCATGGCATCCGCCAACGGCGCGCCATCCATCTTCACCGTTCCCGTGACTGGATAGGTCCGCGGGCCGCGCGAACATCCCGCGAACGCGGCGAGCATCAAGAACAGCACCAGCCATCGCCGATTCGGTCCGATCATCGTCTGCCCACCTCTACCTTGACTCAAGAACATACTTGCCTCAGGAACATATCGCAGCGCCCACCGATTTGGAGAAACAGAAATTGTATAAACAGAAAACGGCAGTGGCAAACGGGGCCACTGCCGTCGAAATCCTAAGGGATCGCCGAAAAACGAATCGTCCCGGAACTAGAAGTCGTCTCCAACGGACATGCGATCGTTCATGCATGTGAGCTTTTCGTAGGTGCTGGCGTCATCCGGCACCAAGACGTCGACATTCGTATGGGTGATCGACTGGTTGATGTAACGGGTGGAACCGTCGCAAAAGGCGAAGATCAACCCCGACGGATGCATGCTGGAAGCGCCGGTGCATCGCCACTCCGGATCGAGCCATGTGTTCGGCTGCCCGAACCCGCTGAACATAGCGTCGCACACACCGCGGATCGAAGCGCCGGTTTGCAGTCCATACGTCCCGAACAAGAGCGCCGCGTTGGCATCCCCTGGATCGGGAGCGACACCGTCGACGGGGCCTTTGAAGGAGAACGACCGCTCGCCGAACATGAAGGTGTTAGATTGGCCGTCCAGAATCTCTGCCAATCGAACGGCCTTATTGGGAATGCCGACGACAGCCGGATCCAATGGCAATTTCCGAGAATTGACCACGCCAAACGGACCGCGGTTGGCGGAAAATCCACCAAGGGGCGCGCGCGCCGGATCTTGCAAAGTCGACATTTGGCCGAAGCCGTTGTTCGCCACGTAATTCGACAGCGAAGTATCGATCGAGGTTCCGGACGCGTTGGCCAACGGCCGGTTCGAGATCGGGTTGTTGGTGGGGCCCAGATCCGAAGGGCAGCGGAACATTTTTTGCCCTTGTTGCATCAGCGATAAAGACCCAGCGTTGCTGAGGGAATCGCGCAACAAGTTGTTGTTCGGGCTGAGCGAGTCTTGAAGGTTGGTCCCTTCCATGTAGGGCTGAATGATGATGCCCCAGCTCCAGTGGGAAACTCCGTCGAGTTGAGCCAGTGTGAACGGTCCGGCTCCCGTGGGGGGATCCAAGATCATCCCCGCCGGCAACCGCTCGAACGCCGATTCAAAATTGAGCGCCGCCAAAGCGTGTTGGCGGATATTGTTTCCACATGTAATCCGCCGAGCTGCTTCGCGCACAGCTTGCACGGCAGGCAATAACATTCCGAGCAGAATGCCGATGATCGCGATGACCACCAACAATTCCACCAGCGTAAACGCTCTGCGGTTTTTCAATCCCATAACCTTTTCTCCAATATTCCGGCACGGTTCGATAAATCAGGCGAGCACGAACCTTGGGCGAGATAAAAGGTCCGCGGGTAAACGAAGAGTTGACGACGAGCCACAACCCTGCGGATATTTTATACCGTTGGTCTGGAAGCAACAAGGAAAAAGGCGGGAAAAACTCCAGGGAACTCGCTTTTCATCGCAATTTCATAGGGCTCGTTCCTAGCAGCCCATTCAAAAAAAAGGACTAACGACCACGAATTCAGGCATTGTCATTCCCGCAAAAGCTCGAATCCAGCCGAAACCTTTGCCGACGATCTTGGATCCCTGCCTTCGCAGGGATGACGGCACTATTTTTGAACGGGTTGCGACGCAGTACAGAACGCGACGCTTGGGCAAATTCGCCAGTTTCTTTAGAATGAACCGTTTTGCCCGAACGCGGAACCAGGCATGCCCACAACCGACATCGTCATTCGGGGGGCGCGGGAACACAACCTGCGCAACGTCCATGTCGATCTTCCCCGAAATCAATTGATCTGTTTGACCGGCGTCAGCGGTTCCGGAAAAAGCTCCCTGGCGTTCGACACGTTGTACGCCGAAGGGCAACGCCGCTACGTCGAAAGTCTCTCCAGTTTCGCTCGGCAATTCCTGGGACAGATGCCCAAGCCCGACGTCGACCTGGTGGACGGGCTGAGTCCGTCGATCTCGATTTCGCAAAAATCCTCCGGCAACAACCCGCGGAGCACCGTCGGCACGATCACCGAGATCAACGACTATCTCCGCGTCCTATTCGCCCGGATCGGCCAAGGGCGTTGCCCGGACTGCGATGTAGCGATCGCCGCCCAGACGCTCGATCAGATCGTGGCGATTCTTGTGCAGCGGAACAGCCGAGGTCAAGTTTTGATTCTCGCCCCCCTGATCCGCGGGCAGAAGGGGCAGCATCGCGAGTTATTCGAAGACCTCCGCCGCCAGGGATTCGCTCGGGTGCGCGTCAACGGCGAGGTCGTCTCCCTCGACTCCGTCCCCGAACTCGATCGCCAGCGGCGACACGATATCGAAGCGGTCATCGATCGTCTGGAGATGCCGACGACGTCGCGCGCTCGGGTGGCGGAGGCGGTCGAGTTGGCGGCCAAGGTGGGCAAGGGAAATCTGATGGTCGCCGCCGAGTCCCCGCCGGTCGAGCGGGGGCCGATCGCTGACGATCAGGACGAGTCGGCGGCGCGAGGGCTCCCCGCGGTCGAGATGTACTCGATGCAATACGCCTGCCCGAAATGCGGTCAGAGCTTCGAGCCGCCGACTCCTCAGCTTTTCAGTTTCAATAGCCCGCGCGGGATGTGTCTGGAATGCGACGGCCTGGGTCAGATTTTCACCTTCGATCCGCAGCTACTTATTCCGCACCCGCAATTGTCGCTGCACGACGGCTGCTGCGAACTGGTGGGTAAATGGAAAGACCTGGGGCGATGGCGGCGGCATATTTTTCAAGGGGTGGCGGACACGATCGAGCGCGTTCGCAACTTGCCCGCCGAGACGATGCTCAAATCCCCCTGGAACCAACTCGAGCCGCCCCTGCAACGACTGTGGCTGTGGGGGACCGGCGCCCAGCACATCACCTTCACCTGGCGGGGGGGCTCGACCCCCATGAAATACGGGGGCCAGTTTGAGGGAATTATTCCCGAGTTGATCAGCCGGTATCGGGGAATGAAAAACGCGGCCAAACGCCGGCAGTTGGAGCAGTACATGGCGACCGTCGCCTGCGGCGCTTGCAACGGCCAGCGGTTGAACCGCCAGGCGAGCGCCGTACAACTCGCGTCACGGCATCCACGTTTCGCCGACGCGCCGGCCCGCAGTCTCCCCGCCGTCGGCGACTTGTCGATCCAGGCAGCGTGCGAGTTCTTTGCGGAACTCGAACTCACCCCGACCCAGCAATTGATCGCCGTCGATGCGCTGAAGGAGATCCAGGCTCGCTTGGGATTTCTCTTAAACGTCGGCCTGGATTATCTCACGCTCAACCGGACCGCACCGACGCTGTCGGGAGGCGAGAGTCAGCGGATTCGCCTGGCGAGCCAAATCGGATCCGGACTGGTGGGGGTGTTGTACGTGTTGGACGAGCCCTCGATCGGGCTGCACGCGCGCGACAACGATCGCTTGATCGGAACGCTCCACCATCTCCGCGACTTGGGCAACACGGTGGTCGTGGTCGAGCACGATGAGGAGACGATTTGGGCGGCCGATCATGTGATCGACTTCGGCCCCGGACCGGGAGTGCGGGGGGGGCAAATCGTGGCCCAAGGCAGTCCCGCCGAAGTCGCGGGCCACGCCGATAGTCGCACCGGCCGCTTTCTGGCGGGGATCGAGGCGATCGAGATTCCCACAACCCGCCGGGCGCTCGATCCGGCCCGATCCCTGCGAATCGTCGGCGCCCGGCAAAACAACTTGAAGAACATCGACGTCCGCATCCCGCTGGGAGGCCTGGTCTGCGTGACCGGCGTCAGCGGCTCCGGCAAAAGCTCGCTGGTCAACGACATCTTGATGGAGTCGCTCCGCGAAGATCTGAATCGCGGGATCGCCGAAAGGGCCGCCTACGACCGGATCGAGGGGATCGAACTCTTGGACAAGTTGATCGCGATCGACCAATCGCCGATCGGCCGCACGCCGCGCTCCAACCCTGGCACGTATATCAAATTGTTCGACGAGATTCGCAACCTGTATGCCAAGTTGCCCGAATCAAAGCGGCGCGGATTCAAGTCGGGTCGCTTCAGCTTCAACGTCGGCTCGGGACGCTGCCAGGCTTGCGAAGGGAACGGCGCCAACCGCCTGGAAATGGATTTCCTGGCGGACCTCTGGATCCCCTGCCCCGTCTGCCAAGGAGCTCGTTTCAATCGGGAAACGCTCCAGGTCAAATACAACGGCAAGTCGATCGCCGACGTGCTGGATATGGAAGTCGGAGATGCCCTGACCTTTTTCGAAAACGTCCCCAAGATCCACGACAAGCTAAAGACGCTGCACGATGTCGGATTGGACTACCTCAAGATCGGCCAGCCCTCGCCCACGCTCTCCGGCGGCGAAGCCCAACGCATCAAGTTGGCGCGGGAGTTCGTCAAACGCAGCACCGGCCGGACCCTGTACGTGATGGACGAGCCGACCACAGGGTTGCACTTCGCCGATATCAAGTTGCTGCTGAATGTGTTGCATCATTTTGTGCAGGGAGGAAACACGGTCCTGGTCGTCGAACACAACCTGGATGTGATCAAGACCGCCGATTGGATCATCGATATCGGGCCAGAAGGGGGTGAATTGGGGGGGCGGATTGTGACCGAAGGCCCGCCGGAAGTCGTCGCCGCGTGCGCGGATTCGTACACCGGTCAAGCGTTGCGCCACGCGCTGGCGCCCACCCGCCGCCAACGCCGTCCGGGCAAACCGCCTGCCCGCCGCCAAGGCG
>JBGSLW010000190.1:0-14238 GCA_041740495.1 Pirellulaceae bacterium | reverse complement strand
TCCCCACTGAGCCTGTCTCGGTGGAAGGACGGTCTGGCGACTAAGGCCGACCGCCATCCGCCCTCCTCCTCCCCACCGAGCCTGTCTCGGTGGAAGGACGGTCTGGCGACTAGCCGGCTCACTTCACCATTCGCACTTCCCAGGGAAACTTGCCGGCGTCCTTGTAGAGCTTGAGATAGACGAACTCTCCCAAGACCTTGCGGAATTCCTCGACGTGGGCGATCGCCGCGCCGCTCGCAGAGAATCCTGCCACATAGACTCCAGTGTTCTGCAAGTCCTTTCGGCCCTTCATCAAACTCGATTGAATCGACTCGACCGTTCGCGATTGCGGTTCGTCGTTTTCGTCGTGGACCAACCAGACATTCAGGGGTGTATCAAAGTCCTTCCCGCTGAACAGAGGCTCCTTGAGAGACGCCATTCGATTTCCTTTGTAGGACGATTCGGGAGAAAGCAGAACCAGTTGCTTGATATCTTGCCCCTGTTTCTTGCCGTTCAATACGGGGAAGCTCCAGTCAACTTGAGACCATTCGACCGCCAGGATGCAGGTCTTGCCGACCGCCACAACCGTCAGCATGTCGATATTCAACAACCCTTCGTTGTTCTTCTGTACGCGGAGGAATCGTTTGCACCCCTCGATATCGGCCGCCATCGATGCGAACTGAGCCGCATTGAACTTGTCCGGCGTGAGGTCGGGGAAATCAGCCAACGTGCTGTTGCCGTGCCCCCGCAGGTCAGGAACCAACGACGCGTAACCGAAATTCCGCTGAAGCCACAATCCCAGCTCATTGAGCTCGGCGGCACTCCCCCCCAAGTCGTGCAGCAGAATCAACACCGGCGTCTTCTTCCCTAGCACGCCGCCGTAGAACGTGGCCGAGAGTTTGATGCCGTCGGCCGTCGTGAACGAGACTGGCTCCGGTTCGGGAAATTCGATCTGCTCGCGTTGGGCCGCGTCGATCCCGCTTTGCGTAACGATCACGTTCAATTGCTTTTCGCCCGCAACGGGCTCCTGTGCCGTTTGGGCGGCCAACATGCCACTCGCACACATCGACAGGACCACCGAAACACAGGTCCTTGTCGTCCGATACCATCGATTGGATGTCAACATCTGAATGTCCTTGCGGAGACGATAGCCAACCCCTGTCGGCCTCTGTCGGAATCGTAAAAACACCTGCTCACTGCGTCAACATTTTTTTTGGAATGGTTGGCGTAACGGTTTGGTTTACGGAAGGTGGGAGCAATTGAGGACAATTGCTCTACACTGGATTGTAGAACAGTTGTCCCAACTGTTCCCCCGCGCCGGGCCTCCCGATCGGCTCGATTGGCCGAAAAACCGCGGAAACTACACGAAACCGTCGGCACGGACGGAGTACTGTTGCAATCCCGTGCGTTATAATAGACGAGTCGAGGTCCCCGGGAGAGCAGGGAGAGCACCGCGTGAGTCCGCTCCGAGAGTTTCGCCGCTGGTTGCAGGTCAAAACGGGCCGGGTCGATACGCCCCTGGATGGGGGGATGCCGTATTGGATCGTCAGTTTCCTGTTTCACTTGTCGGTGTTGTTCTTTCTGTCGTTCGTGCTGATCGCGCCGAACTCGCGAGTCCCAGTTGAAGTCAAGTTGGATCCGATCGAAGAGCCGGCGATCCTGGAGGATCTCCCACCAGAAATACGCTTCGACGACGATCGATCGGAGGAGATTGGCAGCAAGGCGTTGGCGGGCCACGATGTGGCGGCGAATCTGGCCCTGGAATTTTCCACAGAAGACCAGATCGAAATCGACACTTCGCTGGAAGTGCGCGACCACGGCGAGATCTTATTCGATATGGCCAATGTCACGGCGATGGCCGATCAGATCGATGTGGTTCCAGTGAAAGGGACCGTCGGCGTCGCAGCCACCGGCGCGACGGGGGCCGTCGACCGCATCACCCAAGAAATCGTGACGTCGCTCGAGTCGCGGCGGACCCTGGTGGTGTGGATGTTCGATCGTTCCGCCAGCCTCTTGCGGCAGCGGGAGCAGATCGTGCAACATCTCGACCAAGTCTATGAGGAATTGAGCATGCTGGAAGCCGCGGGGGCCGAGGCCTTCGCCAAACACAGCGACATCCCCCTGTTGTCTCAAATCGTCGCGTTCGGCGAGACCTACGAATTTGCGTTTCGCGAGCCCACCGATAGCTTGCTGCAAATCAAGAACGCCGTGCGCTCGATCCAAACCGACACCTCCGGGATCGAAAACGTTTTCTCGGCGGTCGCAGGTGCGGTCGAGAAGTACCGAGGCCTGCGGCGGGCCAAGGCGGGTGGCGAGCCCGAACGCAACGTCTTGATCGTGATTATTTCGGACGAGGCCGGCGACGACCTCGATATGCTCGATGCCGCCGTCGCCGCCTGCCAAAAGACCCAAATCCCGGTGTACGTCGTCGGCGTGCCCGCCCCGTTCGGCCGGCAAGAAACCGAAGTCAAATGGGTCGATCCCGACCCCGAATACGATCAGACGCCGCAATGGACCACGGTGCGGCAAGGCCCGGAATCGCTCTACCCCGAACGGCTCAATCTGCAATTCTCCGGAGACGACGATGCGTCGTTGGAACACATCGACTCCGGATTCGGTCCGTTCGGGCTGACGCGATTGGCCTTTGAAAGCGGCGGGATCTACTTCTGTGTACACCCCAATCGGAACCAAAACGGACTCAAGCGCTGGCAGACCTCCGAATTCTCCGCCTATTTGACCCATTTCTTCGATCCTCTGGTCATGCGGCGCTACCGCCCGGAGTACGTCTCGCTGCCCGCGTACCAGAAACAGGTCTCGGAGAACCAGGCTCGCCTGGCCTTGGTCCAGGCCGCCCAGCAATCGTCGGTCGATTCCCTAGAGCCCCCCAACCTGGTGTTTCCCAAGTTTGACGAGGCGGCCTTCGTCAATGCAGTCACGTTCGCCCAGCGGGCAGCCGCCACCCTGGAGCCAAAGATCAACCGCCTCTATGAGATTTTGAAAGTCGGTGAGGCCGATCGCGAGCTGGAAATCTCGCCCCGGTGGCAAGCCGGCTTCGATCTGGCCTACGGGCATACCCTGGCCGTTAAGGTTCGCGCCGAGTCCTACAATGCGATGCTGGCGATGGCCAAGACCAGTCTCCGCTTTACCGACGAAAAGAACAACACCTGGCGCCTGGTCCCGGCCAACGAAGTGACCACCGGCAGCCAGACCGAAACGTTGGCGGCCAAGGCCCAGTCGTATTTGCAACGCGTCGTCGATCTGCATCCGGGAACGCCTTGGGCGCTATTGGCACAAAAGGAGATGGCCAGCCCGATTGGATGGAAATGGGAGGAGAGTTTCACACCGCCGCCGCAACCACCTTCCGAACAACCGGCGAACAACAATAACAACGTCGCCCCGCCGCAGCCCGAGCAAGCTCAAATGCTCCCGCCCCCCAAACCGCGACGACCCGTGCCTAAGCTCTAGTCTTTCCGCCAAGCCCGCAAAATCCGCGCGCCACACCACGATGCCCCCGAGTTAATCTCGGGGGAGCGTTCACGTTCAACCTAGTATCCGCGCGCCACACCACGATGCCCCCGAGTTGATCTCGGGGGAGCGTTCACGTTCAACCTAACAGCCGCATCTGCGCCGCGCCTTCGGCCAAGGAGACGAGGGTCCACACGCTCGCGATCTGCCGAGGCCGAAACGAGCGACGGTTTCGAATCGCTGGTTCCCAGCCAGAAGAAAAACGGCTGGGCGCCGGGTGCAGCGCGTTCCAGGAATTGCTCCAACGACTCGTACGCGGCCGTGGCGGGGTGATCTCCGTGTTGTTGTTGCCACGATTGAATGTCTCCCGGCACCCAGGTCTTGGCATTCGATCGGCCGGTAACGTACCCCTGATCGCGGAGCAGATGGATAAAGCTCGCGTGCTCGCCCGGGAGCGTACTGTGCAGGTTGGCGCCTGCCCCCAGTTGCCAGTGGTACTTGCCGGTAATCAGCGCATTGCGGGAGGGTGTGCAGGACGGGCTGGAGACGTACACCTGCTGGAAAAGTAATCCCTCGCGGGCAATCCGGTCAAACGTCGGTGTTTGGACCGCGCGATCGCCGTACGCTCCGGCATGCGGCCATCCCCAATCGTCCGCCATGCACAACAAGATATTGGGGCGGTCGTCTGCCTCGGCGCCAACTCCTAACAAGGCCAGCAGACCCAAGCAAATCAATATTCGTCCCATTCCAACTCCTTTCCGCGGTCGTCAACTTCAAGATACCACGTTGAGTTGGATGCTGCGAAGCTCCGCTCTACGATCGTCGCCGCGGCTTGCAATAATGATGGAGGCCCAGTTCGATCAATTCCAGCTCGAGATCCTCGTCGCTGGGCGATTCGATCGAGTCGCGTACTTGTTCGCGGAGCAGCTCGGCGAACAGGCGCCGACCGCGATGCAGCAGCACGCGAAATGCAGAAGCGGATTGGGTTTCCAAGCCCTCGCTCTCCGCCAGTTCCTGCAGCCGGTGGGTGGCGAGTTCCGGGTGATCGGCGCGCAACTTCAGTACGCGATGGTACGGCGTACCCGATTGTTGTTGAAGTTGCAGCAGCCGAGTCCAGGCGGCGTTGAGCAATGATTCCCGCCAGACCACCGAAAAGGGCTCGCCCGGGCGGTCGCCGAGTTCCATCGCCAGCTCGTCCATCCCGGAAGTCGAGGCGACCCGTTGCCGCCGCTGTTGTCCGCGATACCAATCGACGATCAGATGATGCAAAGCCGTCTTCATCAGGCTGCGGAACCGTCCTTTGTGTTCGTCGGCATTCCGGAAATCGCCGCGAATCAGCCGCAAGGCGAATTCCTGAAAGACTTCGTCGGCGGCCTCTTCGCTGCGGAGTGCCGCGAGCAAATATCGTTTCACCGCCGGGCCGTAGCGATCGACGACCCGCGCCATGGCGCCTTTTCCACCCGGTTCATTGGCGTTGTGAATCAGCGACCATTGCGTTTCGATTCCGCTCAACCGACTGTCACTCATGGCAATTTCCCAAGGCGCTAACCGAATTATCGTCGTCAGTCTTTCATGTGCGAAACGGTCCGCCGATGGGACGTACGATCTCCGAAAAATCGAAGAAATTACTGACGGAGACCGCCGGACGCCAGCCAATCGTGGATCTCTTGGCACTCCGGAAACTTGGCAAAGTGCTGGATCGTGCCGTCGACCTGCCAGGATTGCACGACATCCTGCCCGCGCCCGGCCGCTTCCACCAGCGCTCGGCGGCTGGCCAGAAGGGACTCCTCCCGCAACGCATCGAGAGTTGGCGTCCGGTCGTCCGGCGGAACCTGGCCGATCTTGCAAGCGATCAGCATGAAGTCGCGACCTTGGATGAAAAAGGGTTGCGAGTGCTCCGGAAGCGCGAAATCGCCGATCGTTTTCAGTACGTCCATCGCCGCCGCGAAGTCATCCAGCGCACACAGCGTGCGGGCTTGTTGCACCACGCCATCGATCAAACGCAATCGGTAGACCGCCTGTCCCGGATCGGTCGTAACGACCTGCACATGTTGCTGGTGGGCACGCTGGTGCCATTCCATCGATTCGCCGTGCCGGCCCAAATCGCGAAGGGTCGAGCCCACGCCGTTCATCGACACCCCCCACGAACTCAGTATCTGCATGGCGCTGGGATAATCCGTCGCCAGCTCTCGCCGAATGGTCTCCGACCGCATTTGCAGCGCCAAACCCTCCTCCAACTTCCCTTGGGCGTGCAGCAGGTCCCCCGCGTTTTGTAAGGCGCGGGCCAGTCCTTCCTGGTACTCCAGCAGCAGCGGGTTGAGCGTGACCAGCGCGGCATATTGGTCCGCCGACGACTGATAACATGCCAACGCCCGATCGTAATTTTTCACCGGCGCACCGGTGCCGTAGTAGAACCCGACGGTGTTCCCCACCGATGCAAGTGTCCGCCGCGCGAACTCGTGGTCGGGATGCGTGGAGACCACCTCCTCCAGCAGCTTCATCGCCAGGTCGTAATTCTGCACAGCCCGATCGAAATCTCCCATGCGGCGATAGGTGATTCCGAGATCTCGTTGAAGTGATGCGATCGTGATCGTCTGATCCAGGTCGTCGGGCCAGGCGGCCTGCAAGGCCTCACGTTCCGCCAGGGCCTTCGAGTAATACTCGAGCGACTTTTCGGTCTCCTGAGTGGCTCGTCCGGCCGCCTCCCAGTACAAACCGAGCTCCTGATATTGCTTGGCCAGCTCCTGCCCACCAAGCAGCGGATCTTGTAGGCGCTGCCTGGCATTCTCCAGTGTCGCGATGCTTTGCTGGATCCAATCCAACGAGGCCTGGGTATTTTGCCGCGCCAGAAACCGGGACTTCAACGATTGACAGCGGCTGACCCAGACAGGGTACTGCGGGTTGGTCGGATCGGCGGCGGCGAGTTCCTGAAACAAAGCCAACGGCCGGTCCAGCAACACATGTTGATCGCCGTCGGCATGAATCTGCCCCTCGATTTCCGCAATGTAATAGAGGCTGGCCGCCAGATCGGCCTTCAAGTCCTCTTCATCCTGATACTGGGCGGCGAAGGCTTGGTGGTAGTGGAGGGCTTCGTTCAGCAACTCCTGTCGCAGCGGTTGCAAGCCCGGTTCGCGCAACAACCGTTGCTGGCTGACGATCGTAAAAAACTTGTTCACCGCGTCGCGCGCTTCGGCAAAATGTTGCTTGGCGATGCGATGTTGGGTGTTGGCCTTGTCCAGATTTCCTTCGGCGAGTTTGAGTGCCGACGCCGTCCTGCGCCATTGCCAGGCGATTCCAGCGAAACCCAGTCCGACGCTCACCGCCAACGCCGCCAACAACGCGGCGATCGCCGGCCGCCGCTGGCACCATTTGACGGCGCGTTCGATCGCCGACGTTTGCCTGGCGTGAATCGGTTCGCCCGCCAGAAACCGGGCCAGGTCGTTCTCCAGGGCTGTCGCCGTGGGATAGCGCCCGGACGGTTCCGGTGCGAGGCATTTGCCGATGATCGTCTCTAGATCGCGGGGAGCTTGACGCTGGACTGCCCGCAACGAGCGCACCGTCCCCTGGCCGACCTGCCGCATCAGGTCGTTGCGATCGGTTGCGTCGTAGGCGGGACGCAGCGCCGCGAGCTCGTACAGCGTCAACCCAAGGCTGAAAATGTCACTTCGCGCATCGGTCGTGCCGCGAAGGTGCTCAGGACTCATATAGCGGAGCGTGCCGACGAATTCGCCCGTCCGCGTGAGATCCGGGCTCTCCAGGTACTTGGCCAGACCGAAATCCGTTACCCAAACCGAACCGGATTCGTCCAGCAGCAGATTCGAGGGTTTGATATCCCGATGGAGAATCCCGTGTGAATGCGCGTGCGCCAAGGCGCTGGCGACTTGCCGACCGATCCGGGCGACGCTGCGCCAATACTTGTGGGCATCGTCATGACTGAGCGTCAGTGAAGGCGAGGACGTTGTGGGTCGGTCGGACGGATCCGAGTCCGCTGGCCCTCCGCCGCCGGTTCCGGCGAGCGCATCGGGCGGCTGCGGACGCGGATCGGAAAACAACCCTGAGACTTCCGTCGAGAGTGTCGCCTGGCCTCCCTGCGTGGCGATCGTCCACAACGGCTGGCCCACCGGCACGGCCTCGGATAACTCGCGGAGTACCGCATCCAACGGTTGACCGTCGATGTACTGCATCACGAAATAGGACAACTGATCGCTGCAGCCGATGCCGAAAACCGGGATGATATTCGTGTGGTGCAACATGGCCGCGGCCCGCGCTTCCTGTTGAAAGCGCTGCCGCCGCCGTTCATCGAACTGCACGGTATCGGGCAAGACCTTCAAGGCGACTCGGCGACCCAGCGAGACTTGTTCGGCTTCGTAGACAATCCCCATCCCGCCCCGGCCGATTTCCCGAATAATCCGGTAGTCTCCCAATTGGCGCAGCGGGGGCAACGAACGGATCTGTTGAAGCTCCTCCTGCAGCCATGCCGAGTCCTCGTTCGCCAGGGATTCGCCGGGACTTTCCATCCGGCGAAGTACCGGAAACAACCTGCGAATCTGGTCTGCTACCCCGGGATGCCGCTCCGCGTAGTCGCTGACCTGCGGATCGAGTCCTTCGCGAATTTCGCGGACGAACTGGTCGGCCAAGGCCTCGAATTGACTGGGGTCGCCGCTGCTCATCCGCGTTCCGGTCCGGGGAGAAGTTTCTCGAGTTTGTCTAAAGCGCGGAGGTAACGTTTTTTGACGGCGTCCCGGGACATCCCCAGGACTTCCGCCGCCTCCGCACTGTTCAGTTGCTCAAAGTGCCGCAGCGTCAAGACCTCGCGATCCAATTCATCCATGCGATCCAGGGCCGCAATCAACTCGCCTCGCGATTCGCGGCGAATCGCCGCCTGCGAGGGGGACGTGCCTTGGCCCGCCAGTTCCGCGGCTAACATTACGGAGCTGGCAAGCGGAACGCCGCCCACAAGGCGCTGCTCGCGGGCCGCATCCCGCTTTTGCGCGCCCAAATGCGTCCGATGGGCCTGAATCAGCTTTTGCCCCGCCAGGTGCCGGAGCCAGAGCGGCACCGGCAGGGCCGGCTTGGCCAGATAGGCCTCCACGCTGTTCATCGCTTCGAGCAGGGTCTCCTGGACGATGTCGCTCGCATCCAGGCGACCTCGGAGCCTGTCGTTCATCCGAACGTTGACCATCCGCCGCAAGGCATCGCGGTGTTTGTTCAACACTTCGTTGAGCGCATCCGACCGGCCACTTCCGGCAGCCTGACGCAGAAGTCCCAGATCGGAAATCGGCGATGGGGGGTCGGTTTGCATGGAATGCCAATCAATAGCGAGCGAATCGAAAACGAACCCCCTAGCCTGTCGGAAAATCAGCCGCTTGGCGCTAGCCTGCGGTTTCTTCGAGTGCAGCGCGTCCAGAAACCGCAGGCTAGCGCCAGGCGGCTGATCCAGAAACCGCAGGCTAGCGCCAGGCGGCTAAACGCGACTAATTGCCGTCAAAATAATTCAAGTTGTTCTTTGGTGCCGCCAAGGTATCAACGCAACCAGTGGCGCCTCTGGTGGATATGTGCCAATCGCGAGCATCCGGGGACAAGTTCGCCGTCGCCTGCTACCCGCGAGTATCGCAGAGGGGGCGCGGCAAAGCCAGTTTGTACGGCGTTTTTTGCAGATTAATTCGCGATTCCAGCAATCTGAAAAGTTTTCTCGTAACAGTCCCAGGTGAGTTCGTATTTGCCTGAAACGTTCCGCCGACTCGCCTACGGGAGACTCCGATGTATCGCAAAATCCTGACGACCATTCCTTTGATTTTTTGTTGCGTGGCCTGCCGCGGGCTCGCCGTGGCACAGATCCCCGAGCGGACACAAGACGTGGTTCGACAGGCCCTGGAGTTGGCGGATCGCGCCGGACCTCCTCGAGATGCCGGCGGGCAATCGGTGACCTCGGGAATTCCAAACCCTTTCGCCAAAGGAATTTCCGTTCCGTCTGCCGCCGCTCCGTCTGCCGCCGCGCCGAATCCTCAGGTGGAAATTCAACAGGACGCGATTCGAATCCAAGTGGCTGGGAAGGACATCGTGGTCCCGATGGACCGGGCGGCTCGTGCGGGCCAAGCGCCCGCCGCAGTCACGATCGACGGCCAGCCGATCGCTCACGCCGAAGACTCCTTGGCAACGGCCATGGCTTGGCAGACTTTCGCCGAAGGCATCACGTCGTTTCGAGCGGGAGACTACACCGAAGCCATGCGGCAATTTGAGCAATGCTTGACCGAAGACCCTGGAAACACGATGGTCCCGCCATTCCTGTCGTTAAGCTTGTTGGCTGGCGGCCAATATGAACGGGCTGCCGAGTTCGCTTACGCCACGGCGGCCACGCAATCCCCCTGGGACTGGGACCAGCTTCGCTCATTGTACGGTCGGCCTGCAGATTATGCGGAACAATACGAGCAGTTGCAGCACGCCGCGCGGCAATCTGACTCCTCGACCTCGGTCCACTTTCTCCTGGCGTGGCAGCACTTGATGTTGGGGCATCGGGCCGCCGCCGCGGCGGAATTGAAAGAAGTCGCGGCGCGGCTTCCCGCCGATCCCGTCGTCGACCGCTTGCTGTGGCAGGCCAGCCAGGCGGAGGTCCCTCCACCGCAACCGTTGAAGTGATGCGGCCCACCCGTCCAGTCTGCAACCGTTCCGCGCGGGACCGAGGCAGTGGCGCGCCCGCGGGGCGATTGGTTTTCGATACGCCAGTAATTTCGATGATTTCGTTACCAATCGTGTAACAACTGCAACCGACTCCGTACGTGATGGCGCCGGGGAAACTCCTGTGCACCGCGAAACCAAAACCTTTTTACAACTTTTTTTGACTGGGGAGACGACCGATGAAGACGAATGTGCCTGGACGGATCGGAATGCTGGTGGCTTGTGGGTGTGCTTTGCTGAGTTCGACGGCGTTCGGACGGCAAGATTTGCGTGGGCTTCTTAAGAACCTGGGTTCGAGCAACCGGCAGCCGAATCGGTCGGTTCAGCCCGCCGTGATCCCGGACCAACAAGGGCAGTCCAACGGCCAACCAAAAAACTGGGTCGGTGGTTCTCCCACGTGGAATCCCAAAACAGGGAAGAACGACTTGCCACAGTCGGGTCAACCGAAGGGCCAACCAGGCTTCAACCTGGGATTGCAGAACGGTACGCCGTCGCTCGGACTGCCGGTCGGCGACCGGGCCAACGTCAATCTGGATGGCCAAGGAGGGGTAGGCATCGGCGTGGACGCCGGCGACAAGGGCATTGGAATCGGGATCAACGGCGGCACCGGGCAGAGCCGCAATGGACAAGGTACCGGTGTCAGCTCCGGTGACGGCGGCGTCGGCATCGGAATCGGCGAAAACGGCGGAACGGGCGTCGGCGTTGGCGTGGACGGCGGCGTCGGACTGGGGATCGGCGATGGCCAAGGAAGCACGGGGGTTGGTGTTGGCGTCGATGGCGGCGTTGGCATCGGACGGGGCTACGATGGCGGCACCGGCGTCGGCATTGGGTCCGACGGTGGGGTCGGAATCGGTGAAGGTTTCGACGGCGGGGTCGGTATCGGCGAAGGCTATGACGGCGGTGTTGGCCGCGGTCGCGGTTACAACGGCGGTGTCGGTGTCGGACGCGGCATCAACGGCGGCTACGGTGAGGGCACCGGCATCAACGGTGGCTACGGCGAAGGAACCGGAATCAATGGGGGTCGAGGCTACGGAACCGGGATCAACGGCGGCGCCGGTTATGGCACCGGAATAAATGGCGGCGTGGGACAAGGCATCGGCATCAACGGCGGCACCGGCGAAGGGATCGGAATGAACGGCGGAACCGGGACTGGCATCGGCATCAACGGCGGCAACGGATTGGGAGTCGGCGTCAACGGCGGTGACGGCCTGGGGGTTGGCATCGATGGCGGACAGGGGGTCGGTATCGGCGTCGACGGTGGAACCGGCGTGGGCCTGGGCGTCGATGATGGAACCGGAGTCGGAATCGGCGTGAATGGCGGACAAGGGACCGGCGTCGCCGTCGGGCCAGGCTCGCAGGCGATCGGCGTTGGAACCAATGGTCAATCGGGACAAGCGATTGGGCTCAACGGTCGCCAAGTGATCGGTGTCAACAATGTGCCTGCACCCATCGGTCCATCCGCGAATCCCTTTCGCAAGTAGAGAGGGCCGTATCGCGGCAGAACTCGGGGACGCCCAGGCGTCAGAGTGCGTACTACCGTCCAACAGTTTTTTAATTCGGGAGCGATGCAATGAGATTCGGGTCAACGGCTTTACTGTTCTGTTCATTGTGTGTCACGATTATCGGGTCAAGCCAACCGGGGCTGGCACAGTTGCCGCGCGAGTTTGGACTGAGGGAACTCGGTCGCATCCTGCCGGATCTCGCGGTTCAAAACGTATGGCGCGATCGCGGAAGCTTTGAAGAGCGAGACTTTACTCGCGATTATCCAGGTCTCGAACAACGGGTGCCGGTACCATCGGGCACTTGTCCGACGCCTGCCCCGGTCCCTATTTCGCGAAGCGAGCAAACGCCCGTATCGACGCATGTCTCGGAACGGATGCGGCAGGCTCGCAACAAGACGGATGTCGCCAAGGCCTTCTTCAAAACGCATCAATATGCTGACGCGGAAGTCCGCCTGAACGATGTGGTCAAGCTGGCCCCCGACGACACGAATGCCTGGCAATTTCGCTCGCTCGCGCTGTTCGCCCAAGGTAAGTTCGATGCGGCGGCAGCGGACGCATACGACGGTATCAAACTCGGCAATACCTGGACGACGACGGTGTTGAATTCGATTTACCCGTCTGCCGATCGGTACCACCGTCAGCTGGAGCGGTTGGTACAACAAGCCGCTCAAAAGCCATCGATGTCAGCCCACTTTCTGTTGGGTTACCACTACCTGATCCTCAACGATCTTGAAAATGGCCGTTTGCAGCTGACGAAGGTGCTCGAGTTCTCTCCGGAAGAACCTGTGGCGACCCAGTTGATCGCGGCGATCGACGCGAAGTTGGCTGTCGCCAACAACGCTGCGACGCCAACCACAGGTCCAAGCGATGGGCGGTAGGAACGCTCCAGTTGATTGACCGTTCGCCACAGGCGTATGCGAGCCGGCCCGCGCGGGAGGGCCCAATCGCGTACGCCGGTGGCTGGCGGTTCAACGTCAAAACGTGGCGTTGTTATCCGAACAACTCGTTCACGACTCCCCCTTTGGAGAGTTTCGGATTGCCAAAGGACTCGATCGAATGCCCGAAGGCGTGGGCGAGCGAGATCCAGAGCCGGTTGTGCGGCAGGTGGTCGAACTTGAGCGAACGGCCCATCTGGAAACCAGCCCCGCGGCCGACCAGTACGAAAGGGATGCTGTTGAGCGTGTGGCTGTTTCCTTTGCCCAACTCATTGGTCCAGAGGATCGTGGTGTGATCCAGCAGCGTCCCTTCCCCTCCGGGCTCGGGGACCGCGGCCAGTCGGTTCGCCAATGCTGCGATCTGCTCGCAATACCAGGTGTTGATCTTGGTCAGCTTCTCGACGCTTTCTTTTTTCTCGTCCGGGTCGTGCGAGAGTTCGTGGTGCCCTTCTTCGATCCCCAGAAACTTCATGCGGGCGTTGCCGACCGAGTTGGTGTATTGCAGCGTGGCGATTCGCGTCAAGTCGTTGCGGAACGCGCTGACCAACAAGTCTTGCTGCAGATCGCTGAGCTTCGGCATCTGCTCGTTCTCTTCCGCGACGCCTTGTTCCAAGCTTGGCGGGATCGCCGTTTGGCGGGCGGCGTTCGCCTGCATATCGGCTTCGGTTTGCCGTACCCAGGTCAAGTGGTCGTCCAGCAGGCGCCGGTCTTCGGCGGAGACGTTCTGCCGGACCTGTTGCAATTCCTCGGCGACGGCATCCAATACAGAGGCGACGGTCTCTTGTTCCGCGCGGTCGCCGTAGAGTTTGCGGAACATCTGGTACGGATTGCTGATCGGCGCGATCGGACGATTGGGGCCCGAATAGACCATCCGCGTCCAGACATCGGCGCGATGCGGGACCAGCACGCCGAACTCGAGCGACCCGAACGGGGTTCGCGTCGCGTCATCGCCTTGCAGAAAAGTCTTGAGCTCCTGATCGATCGAATGCCCGCGAGGCCAACCGGAAGGAGTATTCCCGCCCCCCTGGATATTGCCAGGGAACAGCTCGATCGCGGTCAACAAGCAGCTCATCCCGCGCATGTGGTCGTCGCCGTCGCCGCGAATGCGGTTATCGACTCCCTGCAAAATCAAGGTCTGGTCGCGAAGGCTCGCCAGCGGCTGCAAAATCGGCGGGAGCTGGAATTCGGCCCCGGTTTCCGACGGCCAAAACGCGTCCGGCACGACTCCGTTGGGGCTGAAGACGATCACCAGCCGCTGCTTCGGTCGCCGAGGCCCTGTGGATCGTCGCCGCGGCGCGGCGCATAGACTCGGCAAGCCGCCAACCCAAGGGAGCAGGGCGGCGGATACCCCCAAGCGACTCAACCATTGCCGGCGAGATACTATTGAGCTCGACACACTATTTCTCCAGTGGGTTGTACGTAACCAATTTCCAATCGGCCGCCTCACCTTGCTCTTTCCTTCCAAGGTCGTGCCGTACTCTACCACGATTCGCGTTACCCTTCGTTTAACGCCCAGCCGAAGGCGCCGGCTTTACCCCGATTGTCAACGCAACGTGCCGGCGCCTCCGGCTGGGCGTTAAACGAAGAGAAATCTTCCAATCGGCTCCCGGCCTTGCTCTCTCCTTCCAAGGTCGTGCCGTACTCTACCACGATTCGCGCTACCCGTCGTGTTAAGCCCACCC
>JBGSLW010000189.1:0-21849 GCA_041740495.1 Pirellulaceae bacterium | reverse complement strand
CGCGCGGGCCAGCGCGTCGACTTGCATCGCCCCATTGCCATCCACCGCCACGCGCACCATATCGCGTACCCCCAGCCCCAGCAGGCGGGCTGCGCGCGGGATCGTTACATGCACTTCATCGCCGACGACCAGGCGAATCGGGGGCGAGCCTGTCAGCCCGTCGGACTCGACGTCCCAACCAGCTTGGGCCAGCACGTGCTGCCGCGCCGCCGCAAGTGCTGTGGTGTTTGCCATCTGTCCGCCGGTGACGAAGGCGAACGACGCGTCGGCCGGCAGACCGAGCATTTCCAGAATCCACGCGCCGGCCACCTCTTCCACGATCGCCGTGCCGGGGGTCGGCCCGAAAAGACCGGTATTCTGGTCCCAGGCACTCACCAACCAGTCGGCAGCGAGCGCCGCGGGGATGGAACCGCCGATGACAAAACCGAAGAAACGGCCGCAGTCCATTGCCATCAGCCCCCCCGCCTCCAGGGTGTCCGCCAGGGAGGCGACGACCGCCGCCGGGTCGGACGGACGTTCCGGCAGAGGTCCTCCCAGCGCGGCGCGTAAGGACGCTGCGGTAGCGGTTGGCGTCACGCCGAGGTTGGGCAGGCTCTCGCGATAGCGGATGGCTCGCTCCGCGACCAGCCGCAGCAGTTCGGATTCGGACATGGCGCTCTGATGATAGACAGACGAAACAACGCGGCCACTATTCCGCACCGTGCCGCCAACCCGCCACGCCGATAGTACGCTGGGCCAGGGTAATAGTCGAGTCCCCGAGAGTCGCCCGACCTACTGGTCTGGGTGGTCCGGAATCATGACCTTGATCGTTCGCCGGCGGACGACTTGATACAATGCCCTTTTCCCGAGGTTCGAGCATGATCGAGGCGATGCCCCTATGCCCCACGTGCAACTGCGAAATTGTTCTAGAGTTTAATCGTTGACTAAGCTTGTTCATCGCGTGGGGTGGCACTTGGCGTTCGGTGGCGGAGGCAATATGGAGAAAACGACGGTTGAGGGCTCATCGGCCGCCCAGTTCGCGTCCGCTGGCCTTTCGGCAACTTCACGTGCCACAGCAACTGCATCTGGACCAGCGGGAGCCCCGCTTCATCCGGATCAGATCAACCGCCTTTGGCAGCACGGGATGCATGAGGAGCGACTGTTCCACGACCGTCTCAACTACTTCTCCGCGGTCCAGACTGGCCTGCTGGGCGTCGTCGCTATCCTGTACCACAAGGAGCCGGCCCCAGGAGTATTTGCGCCGCTCACGGCGGTCGGTCTCATCTTCGCACTCCTCTGGCTTCGCATCCAAGTCCGGCATTGGCGGTACTGCGTTCATGTCCACGAACGGTTAAGACGGGCGGTACCGGAATACGCCGAGACGGTCGCGGAGTTCGCGGCCCCTGGCCGGGCCGACGGGCTCTCGATCGCTCGCCCACTGGCATATGCCGTACCGCTGCTGTTCGCGGCCATTTGGGTCTCGATTTTCACCTGGGTACTCATCCGGGCTTTCTAGGGCCCACCGATTCGACCCGCGGTTCGAGGCCGAATCAAAGCAGGGGGTCAGACCCTGCTAACGGGTAAATGGAACCGAATTCGAATTTCGGGTCAAAGGCAGCTACTCCATTACGGAAAACAGGGTCTAACCCCTGGTCCAATGCGTGAAGAGTGGGGCCCGTACGTAGGTTGAACGTGAATGCTCCTCGGGGATCAACCCCGAGGCATCGGTTTGGAGGAACTGGGATGGCTTAGTTAGGCGTGAATGTTCCGGGGGGATGGGCCTTGAGGCATAGGGAGGCATCCAATCGCGTGAGCTGTCTTCGACCGCCTGGCTTAATGCCGCTCGCTTGCCGAGCGGTTCGTTACGCTTCCAGCTAACAACGCCGCTGCTTCTACTCCTCCTTCACCCTCCCCGCGGCACGCAAAGAATTTCATGAACCCGCGGGGAGGGCCGGACGCGCGATGCCTCCGGGGAGGGGAGTTGCGCTGGCCGCGGCCCTCGTGAGCCGTCGCCGATTTGCAGCAGGAAAAGAACAGAACACTTATCAGCGCGCTCATCGGCGCTAATTTTGGACATGCAATGGGTTGGCAAGCGAGCGGCATTTGGGGGGCGGCCCAGATCATCCCAACGCGAGGAAACGCCAGGGAGAATTGCACCCATGTCGGAACTTCCGGAAGACGCGCTGAAAAAATCCGGCAACCCTTCCCGGATTCCCCCGGATTCCTTACCGGATTCCATTCCGTATTCCACACTTCCCAAAATCCGGTAACCCTTCCCGGATGTTCCCGGATGCTACCCTTCCCGGATGTTCCCGGATGCTATGAAGGCATGACATTCTTCCTCCGTTTTCTCCGTTGCCTCCTGTTCAAGAAAAGAAGATTGGAACAGGAGCCAACGGAGGGAAAAAAGAGAGAAGAAAAGTCAGAAGATGATCTGCGGTCTCCTTGCTTCTCACGACCAGACGTAAGTATACGCATGTACACTATTGTGCGGGCTTCGAGTAATCTGCGCGAATCTGGACGATCTGCGGTTGGTACGGGTCGACTGCCGGTCGAGCGGACGCGTTGCTGCACCGACGCACCACTCGTTTCGGCCTCGGGATGCCGCTCTGTGCTGGCACGTCGTCGGCTCGGCCGAAGATGAGTCAAGGGCGGGCCGTTTGTAGGCTAAACGTGAAACCTCCTCGGGGATCAACCCCGAGGCATCTGGGGAAGTACCCTATTGATTGTCTGGTGTTAGGTTAAGCGTGAGCCCTGCCTTGGGGATCAACCCCGAGGCAGGGCATAGGGTCAGGCCTTGTTTTTTGTATTTAGGCAGTGTAATCGCCAGGCATGGCCCGCCGGCTTCGCATTGAATATCCCGGTGCAATCTATCATGCCATGTCGCGTGGAAATGCGCGGCAGGCCATCTTTCGAGATGTTCCAAGGGCGATACAAGGGGGAACTGATCGAAGATGAAAGTTATTTCTGGACGGTGAGTCGTTACATTCACCTGAATCCGGTACGTGGGAAGCGCCCCCTGGCACTTTAGAAGCGGTGGATGCCGAATCTGTGTTTGCGGCGGTCCGTGACTACTTCCAGGTGGATGCTGAGCTTCTGGGACAACGGGGTGACGGACACATCGCTCGGGCTGCCACTGCCTGGCTCAGTCGGCGCGTCACGACGGCCACGTTACGAGAACTCTCGGTTCCGCTGGGCCTGACCCGCCCGGAGAGCGTGAGTCATCTCACTCGTCGCATGGAACGGGTGCTGTCGCGCGACCCCAAGCTAAAACGCGACCTTACCAGACTTGAGTTTGAACTGGCTCAAAAAACAAAAAACAAGGCCTGACCCTTTGACCCTTTTGACTTTTGATGATGGCCACCGACGATCAATGGTCAATGCATCTCGAATTGTGAGGGCCCTTGCAACCAAGTCACGCCTTGTCACTTAGCCGAAACAGTGGCGATGCGCCTGCGATTAAACGGCGTACCTGCCAGACTTATCACGAGGAGCCCCGCGAAGATTGCAAAACTGGTAGGCTCTCGAACAACTTGCGAAAAATCACTCAAGGAAACAAACGAATAATGGTTTGAGCGAGAATAGTCGGTTCCGTAAGAATATTGCCCGGCCCAGGAGTGATTGTTAGAAACCAACGAATATTGGTGACCTGAGTACAACCGAATGTCTGTCATTCCAAAATTCAAAAAATTGTCAACGCCCGGATTATCTAGTCCTGACGATTCTTCAAAGAGCACAAGGTTTCCGGCGGTCTCGTCGTAAAGGAACGCTCGGGCAAGTCCGTGAGAAAAGCCGAATGTGCCAATATCCGACCGCGTGAAAAACTCAAAAGTCGCATTTACTAGGTAATCCGACGTGACCGTGAACCTGATAACCGATTCCGCAAGCGACTCCCCATAGCCGTGGCTGACTCCATTGGTCGAAAGGTGACGGCCATATGCCTGCGAATCTACGCGAAGGTAAGTCGATTGCATATCATAACCCGCATACGCAAACGCCCTGGATTGCTCCAAGCTATCGCCTGCATTCCAATCAAAACTCCAGCCATACGCACCTAACGCATAAGTCGAGTCTGAATATAAATTGCCAAATTGTCCGAAGGGATTGACGTTGTAGGCGGACGTGTAGAGATAGTGTTGGCCTGAGTGAACAACGATTGATGCTTGAGACTCGGTGGCCCCAATAGAGCCCACCGCGATTGACAGAACAAATACCATCCGCTGGCAAAGTTTCATTTATTAGCCCCCGCAATTCAAAAAAGCAGTGGTTTCCGGCTCGAGGCAACGATTGACCAATGGGCTGATTCTAGATGCCCCCACGTGGTGTCAAGTTGACGAACTTGGGGCGCCAGGGCTGACGCAAACTCTCGGTAGTTTAGGCAAGTTTGAGGACTCGTATTTCCGGGCAAATCTGCGATTACGCCAAGCAATTCAAAGTGGCGTGATTGCGAGTGATGCGAAACAAGTGCCGTTCGACGCCAAAACCACCGAAAAAACGGCAAAAAGTATGCATCCGCCCTGCTTGGGGCGCTGAGCCAAGCCATCGAAGACGAACTCGCTAGTATGTCAGATGGCCAAAAGGCCGAATTGATGGGGCGTGTCTTCGGCGCTGTCCTTTTTGAGGTGGCAACGGTTTTAGGTACCGCTGGAGCAGGCGCCGCGCTAAAGGGGAGGTTAGCGGCGCGCATGGCGGACTTCGATGTGCCCGGATTGCCAGCTTCGCTGAGTCGGCGACTGCGGGCCGCGGCTTCGGAAGCAGTTGAAGATGTTGGGAAGAAAGGGGAAACTAGGCTTGGCCCGCCGCGTAGTCCATTAATACCGGGGTCAGCGGAACATAAGGCACAGCGTTGGCATGACTATCAGAATAGAAGAGGCACTTGGAGCTACGATCGTTGGAGTACTATACCGGCAATTGCCGCGTTGACATCAGACGCATCGGTGGATTTTTTGACATGGACACGGGGCTGCGGATTATTTTTTTGCTTCCCTGCAATGCGGCGCCTCGCTCAATGTGAACACCACGATCTCCTCGCCCGTGATGGTGCTGATATCGTGATGCATACTCAAGACCTTCACGCCGGTAATGACTTGAATCATCGAGTCAATCTGGGGTCGAGCGGTTTCAAATAACAACTTTCGCACCCGTTTGAGCAGATCTCGACCGTTCTCGACAGGCGACGTTTCAACCAGATGCTGTTCCGCCGCGGTCAAGACGCCCTGCAGGCGAACCAAGAGCAAGTCTCCGATCAAGTTCGCGTGGACGTCTTTTGGCCCTCGACCGATATACTCTTGCTCAAAACGGCACATGCCTTGACACACGGCGGCTTCGATTTCACCCACGGATTTTAGAGGCGCCGCTGGCCGGGTGGTCTCGCTCGACGCCAACGATCGATGGGAGACCGGCGCCACCCTTTCTCCGCCATTTCCGCGAGCACAGAATCGCGTCATGATCATCGCCTCCAGCGCCTCGCGTTCGAAGGGCTTCTGCATCATCGGCGCCGTGGCCAGGTCCGCACGGAGTTGTCCGGCGTCGTAGCCGGACATAAGGATGAACGGAATGTTGCGGTCCCGTAAGATATCGACGACTGGGAAAGCGAATTGTCCAGCGAGATTGAGATCCAGCAGCACGCCATCGAGCGTCTCATGGCGCGCCAGACCTTCCGCTTCCGCCAAGCGGGCTGCGGTCGCCACGACTACGCAGCCGAGTTCGGCGAGCATCGACTTCAACGCCATGGCCACCATGCCCACGTCTTCGACGATTAAAATGCGCAGTCCCTTCAGCGGGCACGTTCGGTCCGATTCAATGCTCTCTCCTGGAGATTTCCGCTGCAGTGATTGGATCGTTCTCATGACGTCTCTCCTTCCCCATTGGAAATTCGATCGTGCAGTGTAGGCCCTGCGGTTTGAATTGCTTGGCGATCGTTCCGGCCAAATCGTGCGCGACGCTGCTTTGGATCAGGAACGTCCCGAATCCGCTTTTGCCGGTTGATTTGATCGGCGGGCCACCCGTTTCGATCCACTCGATGCGGGCCCGCGCGCCGTCGAATTGATCGACGCGTTCCCAACAAACTGTGATCGTCCCAGTGTCGTTCGATAGCGCGCCATACTTTGTCGCGTTGGTGACGAGTTCGTGGAACACCATTTCCATGGCAATCGCCGACTCCCGGGCAAGCGTCAGCGTGCCCCCTTCGATCGTGACGCGCCGAGAATTCTCGCCCACATACGGGGCCAGCTCGAGCTGGAGCAAATGTCGCAGCTCGATCCGCTCATCGCCGGGCCGCGTGAGTACGGAGTGCGCGCGGGCCAAAGCGGCCAGTCGCGGTTCGAACGCCGCGAGAAATCCCGGCAAGGAATCGCAGCGCCGCCCCAGTCCCTGGACGATCGCCTGCACCGTGGCCAGTGTGTTTTTGATGCGGTGGCTCAGCTCGTGCATCAATCGCTCGCGCTGCTGTTGGGCTTTCTTGTGTTCCGTGATCTCGACGAAGGTGGCCACGATCCCGTCAATCCGATTGTCCGCGGTGCGGTAGGGGAGCACGCGCCGGATGAAGTACTGCCCCTGTTCGCTCCCCACCTCGGTTTCGACCGGATTGAGAGTCTCTATGACCCTCCGCGCTTCGGACTCGAGCTCGGACCCGGTTACCGTCGACGCCAGATCGCGGATCGGCCGGCCCACGTCCGAGGGGATCAGCCGCAATACCTGCTTGATCGCCGGCGTAAACCAACGGACCCGGCAGTTCAGATCCAGGAAGAGCGTCGCGATTTCCGAGCTGGCCAAGAGGTTGTTCAGATCATTGTTCGTTTGCTCGACCGCCTCGACTTTGGACCGCAATTCGTTGTTGAGTGTATTGAGCTCCTCGTTGAGCGACTGGAGTTCCTCCTTCGATGTCTCCAGCTCTTCGTTCGCGGATTGAAGCTCTTCGTTAATCGAGAGCATCTCTTCGTTGGAAGTGCTGTATTCCTCGGCCAGGCGATCGTATTGCTCGGAGACTTCGCGGAGATCCTGTCGCGTCACGCGCAATTCGTCTTCAAGTTGTTCGACGGATGGCCCGCGGCCGTCTTCCGGCGCCGATGCGCGCTCCAACCCGACCTCGGGCTGCACCGATTCCTGAAAACTGATCAGCAGCAGGGGCGGCTCTTGATCGGGCGAGCCAATCGGGCTGACCGTCAAGGTGACGGCCCGCCGCACGCCTTGTTCCTTGCGATACCCGCTGGTGACGATCGCCGGGCATTTCTCGCCGGTCGCTTGGTGGATCGCCTGACGCAGCGACGGGCGGATACCCGTCGAAACCATCGCCAACAAATCGCGCGTCGGCTCGCCATCGGGTTGGGTGAGGTATCGGGACGGGTCGCCTTGATAAACAAGCACTTGATGGTCCGCGTCGATCACCACCGAGGGTGGCGCGAAACGATCCAGCAGAGCGCGCTGCGCGAGACTGAGATACTCGTCATACCCTGGCCGGGGATGTTGCTTGGAGGCCGAACGCCGGGCACGCCGCGGATCCGTCACCGAAAATCTTGGAAAATCGAAGCGACCCGGGTGCGCGATCCGCCGCGATCGGAAGATCCGCCACAACGGCGAAATCGGCTCGTACAGTTCAGTCTGCTGCCCAACCGTCTCCGCACTGCCCAAAAATAACGCGCCCCCGTCGCGGAGGGCGAAATTGAACATCCCCAGGATCTTCCGCTGGGTTTCCGGCTCGATGTAGATCAGCAAGTTACGGCAGCAGATCAAGTCCATCCGCGAGAAGGGCGGGTCGTTGATTACGTTGTGCCTTGCAAACACGATCAGGTCGCGAAGTTTCTTCTTCACCTCATAGGTCGAATCGTGCTTGACAAAAAACCGCGCAAGGCGTTCGGCAGACAGCTCCGTCGCGATGCCCTCGGGATAGACGCCGGCTCGGGCCTTTTCCAGACTGTCCGAAACATCGGTGGCGAAAATTTGCGGCCGGATTCGTTTACCCGACGCCTCGATCCGTTCGAGCAATAGGATCCCGATCGTATACGCCTCTTCGCCGGTCGCACAGCCAGCCGACCAGACTCGAAAATCGTCGCCATCTTGGCGTTTCGCGATCAGCGGATCGGTGACTTCGCGTTCCAACTCTTGCCACGCCTCACGGTCGCGGAAAAAACTGGAGACGTTGATCATCAGATCGCGGAATAGCGCCGCAGCCTCGTCCGCATCCTCGCGCACCAGCGCGGCGTAGGCTTCGAATTCCGTAACATTCCGCAAGCTCATGCGACGCTGGGTCCGGCGGAGCAGCGTGGGACGTTTGTAATCGCCGAAGTCGTAATCAAACAGATCGCGTAGCACGTGCAGGATGCTCTGAAACGTCGCCGGCTCGACGTCGCGCGAGCTGGGTTCTGGGCCGGCCGGCACGGGCTCAGGCGGCTTCCACGCCAGTCGCACCAGCACGTCCGGTATTCGCTCGATGGGCAGCACCAGATCGACGAGCCCCGTATGAATCGCATTCCGTGGCATTCCGTCAAATTCAGCTGTCTCCGGGTCCTGCACAATCACCATCCCCCCCGCGGACTTGATCGCGGAAATCCCGCGCGAGCCATCCGACGCCGCGCCGGAGAGAATCAGCGCAATGGCGTGCTCGCCATAGTCCGCCGCCAGCGAATCAAAGAAACGATCGATCGGACGGCGCAAGCTGCGCTCCTCCATTGGTTCGAGCAGCCGCAAGCGGCCATCCCGAACCACCAAATCGCGATTTGGAACGCAAACGTACACATGGTCCCGCTCGATCTCCAACCCGTCCTGGGCGGCCTTGATCGGTAATGAGGTGTGCCGGGCAAGCAGGTCTACAAGATGACTTTCCCCCTTCGGATCCAAATGCTGAACGATCACCCAAGCCACGCCAGCGGGCGCCGGCCGCACATCGAATAGCGCGTTCAGCGCCTCGAGTCCGCCCGCGGACATGCCAATCCCAATCACCGGATAGCTTGGGGGCTTGATCAAACGGATCCTTCTCGGTCTACATGGCCGGGAAAATTCTCGTGGCGCAACATCATTGAATTCTTGGGGACGGCGTCCTGTCCGGCCGACTCCAGCGACGATTTTTTGTTACAGGGTGTCGCGCCCTTCGGGAACCTCGGCAATCAGCAGCTGCATGGTCGCAACCTTCGATCCGATAAACAGCACGTTGCGCACCTCGATCTGTTCGCGAGTCGCCCCCGACGTCCGCACTTCCAAGTCGCCTGAACCAAGCCCGAGGAGCCAATGCCGAAAGAGATTGTCGCGATGTTTTTCCAACCCCATGCCCTGTGCGTTGTAGCTTCGGGAGCCGCTGCCGAGCAGCGTTTTATGCGTCAACTGACCGGGGGTCACCTCCCAGTACGATAGGCGATCCAGCCCAAATACGCTGACGAGCCATGTCGCAAACATCAGGGTGGAAAACCAGAAATAGGCGCCTAGGGTGAGATGGATTTTCAGATGCCCGAACCAGGTAAAGATCTGGTCCCACCAGCCGACGTAAGCCAACACCACGGTGATCAGGGCAGCGCCCAAAATGACCATCCCGGACGCCAATCCGCGGACCGAGTAGTTCGTAATCAGGATGACCAAGAACAGCACGAGGAAGTAGACCACGCCCAGATTGTTGCTCGGATGGAACCACGCCTGGGCCTGCCCGCCGACGTCAGTCGCCGGCGGGCGGCCATGCAGAAACGTAAGCAGCGCCATCACGAACCCGCACAACCAAACTGGCCACCAGAAAAAAAAAGACGAGTGACTATAGATTCGCAACGGTTGATCGGCCGGCGGTTCGGCCGCCGGGGTTGATTGCCGGGTCTCGTCGCTCATCGTCGGCCATTCCTCCGCCGTACCGCTGCGGTTGGTCTCTGCTGCACTTGACATAATTTGAATCCAAGTCCTGATGAACGGAGATTACGGTAGTGAATCTGATTCGACCACGTCTCGGACGACCAAGCGGGGTCGTTCCCACGCTGGCGTTTTCGCCCAGCCGCCAAACCAAGGTCCCATGCCTGCAACAAAAAAGCCTGCAACAAAAAAAGCCGACGAGGCCGAGCACCCGAAGGTCACCGCCGCGTCGGCCTACTATTGAACGAGCCCCCTGTAGGTCCAGGTTGCCCTTTGCTAAGTCTTCCGAAAATCTGGTACGCCCCGTAATTTAGCAGTTGTGTCCACGAATACAAGCGTTTCGCGCCGCGGGACCGCCGGAAAGGGCAGGCGAGCGGAGACCTGGTCACCGAAGGCGGCCTTCCGCGCAAATCCGGAGACGGATCCCCAGGTGGCCCCCGACGCGGTCAGGGAGACTCGGCCCCCCGAACGCGAACTGGCGCTCCAACTCCTCCCGACCCTCGAGAATCAGCGTGTGCGCTGCACGACCCATTCCATTACATGCCGCGGATCAAGATCCCAGTGCTCATGCTCAACGGGGAATACGACGCTAACTTTCCTCGGGTGGAGTCCCAGGAGCCGATGTTCCAGTTGCTCGGAACCCCCGCCGAACACAAGAGACATCGCCTTTACAAGGACAGCCACATGACCACCGCCCTGCCCGAGCGGATTCAGGAGACGGTCAACTGGTTCGACTGCTATCTCGGTCCCGTGACTCCCAAGGACAGTCCCGCCGTAGCGCCGGAGTAAATACTCTGAGCCTGACCGGAAGACTTGTCGCTCTATTCAGCGGCACGGTATTACTTCGGTAGTTGGCGTAACGCTCTCGAAAGGGCAGGGGCGAATGACTTCGAATTACATCGAATGACTGCCCGCGCGATCTCTCTGGGTAACAGGACGCGGGGTGGTTGACCTCCAACAGTCCCCACCCAACATCGTCCCTGGCCGATCAATACAACAATCAATGACTGAAACTCGGATACTTCAAACGCGCCGGACTTGAACTCCTATGAGCTCTTTCGCCGAGCGAAGGTTAATAGCGTGTCGAATCCAACTAACGCACGAGAATTCTTGGCAATTATTTGAGCGCTTTTAACGGTGATTGGGCCGAGAGTTGCTCGTGTAGCGCCTTTCGTTGGTCATTATCCTGCATCGACCTATTGCACATGCCCGCTGGGTACTCTACGTTGTATTTGCAATGGCGAATCGGAGTTTGCAAGACTTCGTTTTGCCGGCCAAACGCTTCGGATGACTAGTTAAAGGCCAATCCGGTTTTCCCGGAGGGGCCATTGAAACGTAAGCCGACGTGGTCGAATACCTTCGGGTGTTCAGCCACGTCGGTTTTTTTTTGCGCCCAGTGGCGAACGGACCAGGGGAAATTCCGAATTACCCGAACCGGACATCGCTCGGCAGTATCGCCGTTTGAGCCAGGCCACCAGGCCCGATTTTTGAGGAGGGTTCAGATGACCACGGATGGAATGGGGCGACTAAGTTCGATGGAATTGGCCAGTTTTGATCCCTTTCGGGGGAGTCAACGCCACGGCAAGGAGATTTCGACTCCCGACTTGGCGAACCGAATTGGGCGACGTTGCGGTCCCTGGCCACGCGTTTTGCAGGTCCTGGTTGTCGTGCAAAATCGCGCCGAGAAAAATGGACTCGCTCGACTCATTGGGCAATGCGGCCACCAGGCCTATGCAGTCGATGATGGCGAAGCCGCCCTGCGGACCGCGGCGACGACACGCGTGGACGTCGTACTCTTGAAATTGGAAAAGCCGGAGTTGGACATTTTCCAGCTGGCGACTGCACTCAGGCTGCAGCGGAATAGCCGTGATTGCTTGATCCTGGCTATAGGCGAGCGGACTGATTGGGAGCGCCGGCAAAAATGCCGCGAGGCCGGCATCGACGTTTTGCTACGCGACTCGGTGGAACCATCGGTCGTCGAAACGCTTTTGCTGCTGGAATGCTTGTACGTGAATCGGCAGAGAGCGCCGCGCTCGTAATCGGCGGTGGCCGTATCCAGTGCGAGACGGAGCGCGACCCAGGCGCTCCATGACCTTTGTGTCGCGGCGTCAGTTTCGTGCCCGTTTGGCAATTTGCCGCACGGGTCAATAGTTTTGTCAATGGAGAAAATGATCATGTTACAGTTAGCAATTTTTTGTTTGGTGGCAGCGTTGATCGCAGCCATCCTAGGCTTTGGAGGCATTGCCGGTTCGTTCGTGGGAGTCGCCAAGATCCTCTTCGTCGTATTCCTGATTCTGGCGGTGGTGTCGTACGTCGCTGGTGGGAAGGGCCGAGGGCGCATTTGGGGACAAGATTGAAGCTGGCAATTTGAAACAGTTGGCAGCGAGCCGGTGCGCGTGGCGACTTGCGTCGAAACGATCGAGAGAGAAGCCAAGTTCGCGTGGCACAATTGAACGCATTCTCCGTCCATTGACGGCCAGTCAAAGTACTCGGCACCGGCTTCCAGTCGGCGCCGCGGTGACTTCGATTGAATCCATATCGGCGACAAGAAGTGTAAATCCAACTTGCCCAGCTCGTTGTCAGTTTGCTCCCCAGGGAGATCGTGATTCGGCTTTCCAACGAAGGACTAGCCTACGACAAATACTGCCACAACAGCTCGGTCCATGGATTCGCGCATCTTTTTTGTTCCGCAGGTGTGCGGGAGGTATCAGGCTCCTGTCGAGCCGCCGTGCCAAACGCACACGTCGAGGACCAAACGACTTACCGACCCGATATGGGTCAGTGAGCTGCGGAGGTGCATTACCACCGCAAACGGTCCGGACCTTTTTTAGAAAGTGATTATGAAATACTTATTTGGAAACTATCGATCGATTGCCCTGGCCCTCGCGGCAGGGGCGCTGTTCGCGATCAATGCGGGTTTGTACGCGACACAAGAAACCGTCACTTCAACACAGGAAACCGCCACTGCGACTCACGATGGCACTTTGGTCAGCGTGACGGCTGACAAGTTGGTGATGACCAGCCTGGATGGCAAAGAGCATTCCCACATGCTCGTTGCGGACGCGAAGCTGTCCCTGGACGGAAAGACCTGCCCCTGGGCCAATCTGAAACCGGGAACCAAGATTCGCGTGACGACCCAAGGTGCCGACCAAGCGACGGCGACACGCATCGAGGCGATTGACAAGAATCTGGCGTTCGCCAGTGATCGTCACGACGGCAAATTCGTCAGCATGACCGGCGAAAAGTTGGTGATGACAGGCATGGACGGCAAGGAACATGCGCACATGGTAAACAAGGACGCCAAGCTGACCTTGGACGGTAAGCCGTGCAAAGCGGCGGACCTGAAGTCAGGAATCCGGATTCGCGTAACGACCCGAGACGCCTACACCACGGCGGCGACTCGAATCGAAGCTCTTGACCAGAATCAAGAATTTGCCAGTGATCAGAACGACGGCACCATTATCCGAATTACCGGCAACAAGCTGGTGATGACAGGCATGGACGGCAACGGCGAGCATAGCTGCACGTTGTCGCCCGACGTGAAGATCTCCTTGGATGGCAAGGTCGTGAAGTCAACGGACCTGAAACCAGGCATGAAGATTCGCGTGACGTCGCAATCAACTGACGCGAACGTCGCAACACGGGTCGAGGCACTCGCCAAAAACCTGGAGTTCACCAGCACGTTCTAGTACCCCGAGGTACTCGAAACTAATGCTTGCAAACTGAGCCGGGTATTGGGCATGAAATCCAATACTCGGCTGGTTGCAATGACAGCCGATTGGGAAGCCATCAGCCGAAACAAGGCGAGGTCTTGCGCCGTGCAAGAAACGCATTTCCTGAGAAGGTATTGAGCGCGGTTGTCCGATGTGACCTCCTGCGTTTGCTGCAACGAAACACATTAATTTTTTGGACACGAATTATGAACCGACGATACCATGGAATCCGGCGCATTGTGGCCGCGTTGTTGGCTGTCTGTGCGACCGTGAGCATGACTTGGGCTTCGGCACAAGAACAACGGCCTACCGGTAGAGACGACGACATTGAGATTTTGACGCGGGGCCCGGTCCATGAGGCCTTTGCGGAAACTGTGACGTTTGATCCGGAGGCGGGGCTCGTAACCCCCAAAACGCCCCCGAGCGCCATCGAGGAATTACCGCCCGAGCACCAGCCCGAGGGGGACAATATGTCCTGGATCCCAGGCTACTGGGCTTGGGACGACGATCGCGAGGACTTTCTGTGGGTCAGCGGCATTTGGAGAGCACTTCCACCCGGACGGCAGTGGGTGCCAGGGTATTGGGCTCGCTCCGGCCAGGGAGCTCAATGGACGTCAGGCTACTGGGCCGACGCCAAGACGGAAGAAGTCGAGTATTTGCCCGAGCCACCGGCGACGGTCGAAGTCGGTCCCAATACGCCAGCGCCGTCGGAAGATCAAAACTGGATGCCTGGGTCTTGGCTCTGGCTAGAGAACCGATATGCCTGGCGACCCGGTTACTGGGCGCCTGGGCAGGACAATTGGAGTTGGGTTCCGGCGCATTACGTCTGGACGCCTCGCGGCTATGTGTTTGTCGACGGATACTTCGACCATACTGTGGAACGCCGAGGCGTACTGTTTGCGCCGATCTATTTCCATTCCAACGTCTATGCGCAACGCGGATACAGTTACTCGCCCGTGACGGCGATCAATCCGGCGGTATTCACGAACCACCTATTTCTCCGGCCCAATTACGGCCACTACTACTTTGGTGATTACTACGGTGCAAATTACACCACACGTGGCTTTTCGCCTTGGTTCTCCTTCCACGGCAATCATGCGGGCTACGATCCGTTTTATGCCCAACAGCGTTGGCAAAATCGGAATGACCAACAGTGGAACCGCCGGTTGGAATCCGAGTATGCTCGCCGACGTGATAATGAAGATGCGCGGCCACCGCGCACATGGAGATCCCAGCGGGATTGGATCGAAAAACAAGCGGCATCAATTGACGAAAACAATCGCGTCGGCCGCTCGTACGACGAACTAATCAAGGACAAGGACATCCCCCGTCGATTCCAGCCGCTGGCACCCGAGGATCGTCAACGCATCGGAAAGCGCCGCCAGGAAATTCGCTCGGCGTACGAACAACGCCAAACACTAGAATCCCAAGCGGTGGACCGATCGGCTGGGCCGCCGAAACAAACTGGCACGGCCGTCCGAGTCCGACTTCCCAAGTCGACAATTGTCGGTCTCCCGATGGAAAAACTAGACAAGAGTCAAGCGCCGCCAAGGGTCATTGAACCGCCACGACCCGAGCCCAAGGTTCAACCGCAACCGCGAAAACCTCGAGGGGAACGGGGAACTCCACCCGCAGGCGAAAAAAAGGTCAAAGACGACAACAAGGGTAAGGGACAAGAAAAACGAGGGGCAGGTTGATTCATGAGAACTTTGATTGCTGTACTGTTTGTTCTGGCGCTGGTCGTCGTCGGTGTAGGTTTCTTTCGCGGTTGGTTCACCGTCTCGACGCCCGCTGCCAAGGAAGGGAACAAGGTCAACGTCAACTTGGAAGTCGATCGCGACAAGATGCAAGACGACGCCGACAAGGTCAAGCGGAAAGCCAGCGAATTGACCGACAAAGTTTCTGGTGGTGACAAGAAGCCTGTCGATGAATGAGATCGCGCGGCAGGTTGATTGGCACCCAGTAGTTTCAAAAGGGGCCCATTCATGAATCCGGACCCGTTCTACATCCTGTGGGCGGGTCCGGATTCATAGTCTTAATCGCGGTCAACAAGCAAAAGGTGATGCAATGAACATCGGAAGCGTGCTGAGTTGGATTGGTTGTGGACTGATCGCGGGAATGTCCGTGAAACCTGGGCCACCTCAGTTAATAATCATGCGGCTAAAGTGAAACCGCCAGAACGGTGTCCATGAGCGATCCATCGAAAGTCATCAATTCGCCAATAAACATCTCTAGCTCCCTGAAATCAAGAACGCTCGAAAAAGCCATCGATTGCGAGAGCTATGAGACGTATCGTTGGGCGATCGGTCAGCGATTCGGGCTCTGAGCCCAACTGAAATTCGCTACCCAATGGCGGATTCCGGGATAGAATCCACAAGCTACCGCAATCTCCATTCGGTATTTCTCCCGCCCCCTCGATTGTTTTAGTCGGGACCACAATCCTTCAAGGAACACGCCATGCACGAACTAAATATCTACTGTGCGGCGATGAAGCTGCCGAGCGGCGAACGAGACATGTACATCCAAACGGCTTGCCACAATGACCCGCAACTGCTGGGTAAAGTCCGTTCGCTGTTTGACGCAAAGAGATTGACACCAAGTCAAAGCCCACAGGCGCCGGCTTCAATGCCCGGCAAAGCACTGAAGACGCGCATCGTCAACGGTGTTTTGATCGCCTATTTTGCCGATGCCCGAATCTTGGACTCGGCACGAATTAACGAAATCGGCCCCGAGCTCTTGGCCTTGATCCAGCGTTGTCCTGACCGCCGGATGATATTGAGTTTCAATGCGGTCCAATTCATGTCATCGGCCCTGCTGGGCAAAATCATCTCGTTGAACCGCGAGTGCGGCAATGCCCAGATTGAATTGCGCATTTGCGACATCACACCAAGTATCATGAAAGTTTTCAAGCTCATGAAGTTGACCGGAACGCTCAACATTTGCAAGACGGAAGAGGAGGCGATCGCCTCGTTTGAAAAACGCAGTTTCTTGGAAGCGCCAAAGCGGACGGCGACTCGATCTGTTAACACCCCGTTGAATATGTAGGCCGGCAACTACGAGGCATTGCGACGAAGTTCCGGCACCAATTTTTCCGCAGCGAAAACGCCTGGTGCCGGAACGGCGAGGACTTGTTCCGGACTACGCTATTGGTACTTCAACGGGCCTCGAAGCAAACAGAAGGATTGCCATGCTGGATCGAAGTCCGCTGGTCGAAGATATCGAAACGTACGCGCAGAATATTGTCGACACGGTGCGCGAGCCCCTGCTGATCCTCGACGCGACCCTGCGCGTCCGCTCCGCCAACCGCGCCTTCTACCAGACGTTCCATGTCTCGCCCGCCGAGACCGAGGGCCGCCTCATCTACGAGCTAGGCAACGGACAGTGGGACATCCCCGACCTGCGAACTCTGCTTGAGGACATCGTTCCCAAAAGTTCCGTCTTCGATGATTTTGAGCTCGAACACACGTTCCCCGCCATCGGCCGCAGGGTGATGCTGCTCAACGCACGCAAGCTTCAGGCGGGCCACCACGGCGAGTTGCTGGTCCTGGCCATGGAAGACGTGACCGCGCGCAAGCGGGCGGAAGAAGCACTGCTCAAAGCGGGGGCGCTACAAAGCGCGATCTTCAACAGCGCTAACTTCTCAAGCATCGCCACGGACGAGAAGGGCGTCATTCAAATCTTTAACGTCGGCGCCGAACGCATGCTAGGCTACGCGGCCGCTGAAGTGATGAACAAGATTACGCCGGCCGACATTTCGGATCCGCAAGAAGTGATTACAAGGGCCAAAGCCTTGAGTGTCGAACTCGGGACGACGATTTCGCCAGGTTTTGAGGCGCTGGTCTTCAAGGCCGCGCGCGGAATCGAAGACATCTACGAGCTAACCTACATTCGCCAGGACGGCAGTCGCTTTCCGGCAGTTGTCTCGGTCACAGCATTGCGCGACGCGCTGGGCGGAATCATCGGTTATTTGCTGATCGGTACCGATAATACCGCTCGCAAGCAGGTGGAAGCCGAACGAATGCTGCTGGATCAACGCGTCCGCGATCAGCAGTTCTACACACGATCGCTGATCGAATCGAACATCGATGCGCTGATCACCACAGATCCGCGCGGCATCATCACCGACGTGAACAAGCAGATGGAGGCGCTCACAGGATGCACGCGCGACGAGCTGATCGGCGCGCCGTTCAAGGACTACTTTACCGATCCGGATCGTGCCGAAGCTGGCATCCTGCTGGTGCTGGGCGAGAGCAAAGTCACCGACTACGAGCTCACCGCGCGCGCCCGGGATGGCAAGGAAACGGTGGTGTCCTACAACGCATCCACCTTCCACGACCGCGACCGCAAGCTGCAGGGAGTGTTCGCCGCCGCACGCGATGTCACCGAACGCAAACGCTACGAGCAATCGTTGCAGCAAGCCAACCGCGCCAAGAGCGTCTTCCTGGCCAACATGTCGCACGAAATCCGTACGCCCATGAACGCCATCCTAGGGTTCTCGCAATTGATGCTCAGGGACCAAGACCTCACCACCCGACAATGCCAATACTTGGAAACCATCAATCGCAGCGGCGAACATCTGCTTGCCCTGATCAACGATGTCCTGGAAATGTCAAAGATCGAGGCGGGCCGCACGACCCTGAACCCGTCGACGTTCGACTTGCCCGTCTTGCTCAAGGACCTGGAATTGATGTTCCGCGCCCGTACGGATGAGAAAAAGATTTCGTTCTCGGTGGAGATGATCGGCGAGGTTCCCCAATTCATCGTGACCGATATCAACAAATTGCGTCAGGTCTTCATTAACCTGTTAGGAAACGCCGTCAAGTTTACCGAACAGGGCAGCATTGGCCTGCGCGTGCGCGTTGACCAAGAGGGCGCGTCAGCGGCTTTTCTCAGGGTCGAAATCGAGGACACCGGCCCGGGCATTTCGCCAGAGGAGCAGGACCGGTTGTTCCGGCATTTCGAACAGACCAAGACGGGTCAACAAGCAGGTACCGGTACGGGACTGGGCTTGGCCATCAGCCGGGAGTTTGTTCGCCTGATGGGAGGCGATATCACGCTGAGCAGCCAAGTCGGCAGAGGAAGCGTTTTCATAGTTCACCTTCCTTTGCTCGAGGGTGACGCCCAGGAGGTTCAAGCAAAAAACAAAACCCGGCATGTCCTGGGGCTCCATCCCGGACGGACGACGTGTCGCGTGCTGATTGTTGATGACCAGGAGGATAACCGCCAGCTACTTGCGCAGCTGCTAACCCCCATCGGTTTCGAGACTCGGTTGGCAACTAACGGCACGGAAGCGGTGAGGGAGTTTGAGCAATGGCGGCCCCATCTGATCCTGATGGATTTCCGCATGCCCGTGATGGACGGCCATGAGGCGATTCGCCAAATTCGTGCCATGGCCGGTGGAACGGACGCCAAGATTATTGCAGTGACTGCCAGTGCGATGGAGGAAAACCGCCAGGAATTGTTGGAGATCGGCGCCGACGATTTTATCAGCAAACCGTTCAGGGAAGTCGAGCTGTTCCAGAAGATTCACGCCCACTTAGGCGTGGAGTACGTTTACGCCGAAGAACTCGCGGCCGCAGCCCCGCACGAAGCAGCCGAGCTTACGCCCGATTGTCTGGCCGGCTGGCCACAAGAACTCATCCTTGCGATGCGAGAAGCCGTCGTCACGGCGGATCTGGATCAACTGCTGACAAAGATCCTGGAAGTCGACGCCCGCGATCCGCGCGTCGCTCGCGGGCTGCGCCGCCTGGCCGTTAGCTTCGAATACCAGAAACTTCTTGATCTATTTAGCGCCGGGAGCCTCCATTGATTCCGGAGATTCTCAATCGTGGCGCCGAGCAACCCGCCAGCATCTTGGCGGTGGACGACACTCCGGCCAATCTCCAGGTGCTGGCCGGAATGCTTAAGGACCGTGGTTATAAAGTTCGCCCAGTCCCCGGCGGAAAGTTGGCGCTGCTCGCAGCGCAACGTGATCCACCAGATTTGATCCTGCTGGACATCAATATGCCGGGCATGAACGGCTATGAGGTGTGCGAATACCTCAAAGCCGACGACAATCTCAAGGCGATTCCTGTCATCTTTATTAGCGCTCTTGCCGAGCAGCTGGACAAAGTGAAGGCTTTTGCCACCGGCGGGGTGGATTACATCACCAAGCCTTTTCAAATGGAAGAATTGCACGCGCGTGTGGAAACGCACCTGAAGCTCCGACGTCTGCAAATCCAGCTGGAGGAGACCAACGCGCGCCTGGCGCAGGCCAACGGCCGGATGTCGAGAGATTTGAAGGCGGCGGCAAAAATCCAGGAGACGTTCCTTCCTCGCCAGGTGCCTCGTCTCCCGGGTGTGGATTTCGCCTGGATCTACCGACCCTGTGATGAATTGGCAGGCGATGGATTGAATATCATCCCACTTGGCGATGGCAAGTTCGGGCTTTACATCCTGGATGTCAGCGGCCATGGCGTCGCGTCGGCCCTCCTGTCGGTGACGATGAGCCGTCTCCTCTCGGCGCCGTCGGATCCATCGTCAATTCTAGTCCGGGATGGAGACGCTGGGGTCGGGAGTCCCACTCCGAACTTTCGGTTCGACATCACGCCACCCGCCGACGTCGCCACCCATTTGAATCGGCTCTTCCCATTCGACTCGGCGACTGCGCAGTTCGCTACCATGGTCTACGGGATACTCAACGTCGCAACCGGGGAGTTCCGCTTCGTCTCCGCCGGGCACCCCGGCCCGTTGCATCTACCGATCGGCGCCTCTCCCGTGATTTTGGAATGCCAGGGGTCCGCTATCGGATTGGCCGACGACGCATTCGACGAGCGATCGGTCCGCCTGGGGGCGGGAGACCGCTTGTACCTCTACTCCGATGGCGTCACTGAAGCGATGGACAGAATCGGCGAGCAGTTTGGCGACGACCGGCTTCTAGAGGTGATCAGCGAAGAGCGGTCCGAACCGCTGCAAGTGGGTGTTTCTGCCCTCGTGGGGAAGATTGTGCAGTGGCATGGATCGGACACACCTCAAGACGATATCTCAATCTTGGCGGTCGAGGTCTTGGTCGCAGCGCACCCCGGCAATCCAGGCGTCAAATCACGCGAGCGACCAACTGGCGCACACGAACGTGAGTGAAGGCAGCAGTGTCATTTAAAGCAGCGGCCAGAGGCCTGCGCCAAGCACGGGCACTACGGGCATCCGCTTCGAGTACGACCATCGCCCGGCGGCCAGCGCCGCGTGCTCAACCAGCGCCGCATAGGCCAGCCCCCAAAGGGCCGCCGTGGCGTAAATGTTCCAGCGGCCGCGCAGGCCCCAGCCCAGATCTCCAGCGGCCAGCGTGCCCACAGCGTAAATGCCCAAGATAATTCCCACATCTCCCACCGCCGCACGCGAGCAAAGACCGAGCGTGCTGGTCCAGGAATGTCCGGCCGTTTCCACGAAGGCGGACATCTGCGCCATTTCCCAGAACTCGTTCAAAACGAAACCCACCAATACCGTGGCCGCAAAGAACCGGCCCGACCGTCGCCAAAGCGGGTTGGAATCGACGCTGGAGGTGCAGTCTCCCAGGTCTCCAGCCCCGTTGGCACGGTGATTGTGCTGCGGTGCGTTGTGACGTTCAGGGATCATTTTATTAGAAACAGGCTTTCACGATGTATTCCTGAACCATCCTTTGCGTGTTGAAGTGGGAGGCGTTCAGCGCGATGGCGTGGCGCATGATGCGGAGTGTGCTCCGGGGGATGAACGTGTTCAGCCATAACGGTTCTCCTATCAATTGCTTTGGGCGATCAGCCGAGCGCAACTGCGCTTGGCGATGATTTGGGCGAGGTTATTCATCTCGGATCCGATTGCTCCTTATGCGGGCCGCGATTCGTCTGGGCTCGATGGCACCACTTCGCCGCTGGAATGGTTGGAAGTGCCGCGGCGGAATTGCCATTCCATCACCAAGCAGTAAATGCACGGCGCGACCAGGAACGTGATGAGTTGCACGCCCATGCCTCCCACACTGGGGATGGCCATCGGTTGCATGACATCCGAGCCGCGACCGTGAGTGAGGAAGATGGGCATCAGACCGATGACCGTCGTTGCGGTGGACATCAGCATCGGCCGAAATCGTTTCAGCGTGGCCTCGATCACGAGGTCTCGGATTTCCGGGACGCTGTTTGGATGCTGGTCACGGAACGCGTTCTCCAGGAAGCTAAGGATGACCACGCTGGCGTCGTCGGCCACGCCGAACAGCACGATGAAGCCGACCCATACAGCGACGCTCAGATTCGCGCCATAAAACAGCAGCAGCGCGAAACCGCCCGACGCGGAGACCAGAATCCCGAAAAACACGACGAAGGCCAGCCAC